>PSMF01000107.1:0-11427 GCA_040290005.1 Meiothermus sp. | reverse complement strand
TTGCTCACTGCTCATCGCTTGGTTCACCCGCTTACCTTGCCCCGCCCCAGACGTGCTATATTTTCCATAGGAGGGTTTTCGATGGTGCAGGAACAGAGCGCTCTTTCCATCACTCCGTTGGCTGCCGCGCGGGCCAAGGAGATTTTGAACCGGTATAACAAGCCCGATGCAGCGATTCGGGTGTTTATCAAATCGGGTGGATGTAGTGGGTATCAGTACGGAATGGCAGTGGACGAGCGGCAGCTCGAGGGCGACACCCAAGTCGAGATGCTGGGTGTGCGGCTCGTGGTAGACCAGATGTCGCTGCCCTTGCTGGCGGGTTCGCAGGTGGATTGGGTGGAGAACATGATGGGCGGTGGGTTTAGCGTCAACAACCCCAACGCCACGTCCTCCTGTGGCTGTGGCAACTCCTTCCGAACCGACGGGGCAAAATCACCGGGCGGCGAGGGTAGCAGCGGCTGTGGGAGTCGCTAGCAGGTTTCTTACGTCAGGCGGCCCCAGGGTCGCCTTTTTTGTGACATCCATCTTAAGGTGGATAGACCCGTGCTCACAGTTTGACGGCTCCCAAACGAAGGAACTAAGCTTTTCCCTAAGGCTGGCTTAGCTCTCCGAGTGATTGACGGCGAGGGGTCGGTGACTATAATGATGGCGGCGATAAATGCCACAACTGAAAGTTTCAAAGGAGGCTGAATGAAACGTACTACAATCGCGGCGCTCGGTCTAGCTCTAGTCACCGGGGCGGCGCTGGCCGGACCCGGAGATAACAGCGTGGTGATCGGTACTTCGCAGGAGCCCACGGTGCTGGGCGGGGATTTCCTCAGCGTGATCTCCAACCAGGCGGTGAAGGCGGAGCTCGAGCAGTATCTCAATGCCCCCTTGACCACCCTCAACCTCGACTCCGAGCAGATCCCGGTGCTCGTCACCGAGGTCCCCACCGCCGCCAACAAGCGGTTGCGCTTGACTGACTTGGGGAGCGGCAAAAAGCGGCTGCAACTCGACTATACGCTCAAATCGGGGCTTAAGTGGTCCGACGGCAAAGACCTCAACACCGACGACTTTGCCTTCGTGTTCGAGGTAGCCAAGGCCAAGGGGATGGCTCTGGTGAACCCTGACTTCTGGAGCCGGGTCTCATTTCAAGCCAAAGATAAGCAGAACTTCACCGTGACCTTCGAGCCCGCCTACTACTACGATGCCACGGTCTCGATGGCCGGGTTCACCCCCGTCCCCTCACACCTGATGAGGGCCGAGTGGGACAAGGTGAAAGCCGCCGCCCAGCCGCTCGACGCGGACAAGGACGCTACCAAGCTCAACGAGCTGTACCGGGGCTTCTTCCAGCAGTTCGGCTCACAGTCCTTTATTAACAGCGGCAAGATGGCCTGGTCGGGGCCCTTTAAGGTGGACCGCTGGACCGCCAACAGCTCCATCACCCTATCGCGTAACCCCAACTTCACCGCCCTCACCCCCCAAGGCGGTGCCGACAAGTACGCGCAGAAGGTGATCTACCGCATTATCCAAAACACCAACTCGTTGCTCGTAGCCATCCTGGGTGGCGGGATTGATGCGGTTTCCTCGGTAGGTCTTACCGGCGACCAAGCGCGGAGCAAGCAGCTTCTGAGCCGCGCCCCCGGACGCTTTGACGTGTGGGCGGTAGCCAACCCTACCTGGGAGCACATTGACCTCAACAAATTCCCTATCCAGCAGGTCAAAGACCTGACCTTCGACGACAAGCGCACCCGCCAGGCCCTGCTCTTGGCACTCAACCGCGATGCCTGGGTGAAGGCCTTCTTCGACGGGGCCGAGCCGGTTTCCAACTCTTGGGTTGCCAACGTCAACCCGCTCTTTACCGATAACGTTACCAAATACCCCTACAACCCCGAAAAGGCCAAGCAACTCCTGGCTGCCGTGGGCTGGAAGCCTGGTCCTGACGGCGTGCTGGTGCGCAACGGCAAGCGCTTCGAGTTTGAGCTGGTGACCACCGCCGGTAACTCCGTAAGAGAGCGCAGCCAGCAGCTCTTTATTGACCAGTGGAAGCAGATCGGGGTTTCGGTCAAGCCCAACAACGCGCCCAGTGCGGTGGTCTTTGCCGATGACTTCATCCAGCGGGCCAGCGAGGGTAAGTGGATGGCCTTTATGTTCGCCTGGACCAGCTCACTCGGCGAGGCCGGTCAGCTCTTCCAGAACAAGAACCTCAACAGCGGTGAGGTCAGCGTGCCGGAGAAGGCCAACAACTACGCCGGGCAGAACGTGGGCGGCTGGAAGAACGACGAGTTCGACAAGCTGACCAGCCAGGGTGCGGTGGAGTTCGACGAGGCCAAGCGCAAAGCGCTCTTTGCCCAAGCTCAGCAGCTCTGGGCCGAGGAACTCCCGGCCCTGCCGCTGCGCTTCCGCTCGAACTACTACGTGGTCAAGAAGGACCTGGTGAACTACACCGCCTCGGCCTACTCCGGTGTCAACGGCTACCCCGGTTGGAACTCCTGGGAGATTGGCTGGGCCAGCCGTGGGGCTACCAAGCTCTACGATCAGGCCAAGTTCGGCGGCACCAACCTCGCCAAGTAGGCTCGGGGCCGATTTGGACTGCCAGGGAATCTCCCTGGCAGTTTTTTATCCACCTTAAGGTGGATGAGGTATACGTTAGGCTGATAAACCCCATCCGGGGCGGGGCGCGGTAAACTGGGAGGCGTGTTTGCTTACACCTTACGCCGTCTGCTGCAAATTATCCCACTGATCTTTGCAGCCTCGATCGTAATCTTTACCCTGCTGGCCTTGCAGCCGGGGGACCCTACGGACATTCTGCGCCAGCAGAACCCGCGGATCACCCAGGCCCAGCTCGAGCAGCTCCGCCGTTCCTATGGCCTCGACCAGCCCATCTACATCCGCTATTTCAAGTGGCTGGGCCGCGCCCTCCAGGGGGATTTCGGGCAGTCTAGGGTCTACGCAGTGCCCGCCGCGCAAAAGGTCTTCCAGGAGCGCCTGCCCAATACCCTGATTCTCTCCGGTGGGGCCTTCCTGGTGGCCCTCTTGGTGGCGATACCGGCGGGGATTTTCTCGGCGGTACGGCAGTACAGCCTGGCCGACAATATCGTCACCACCCTGACCTTTTTGGGCTTCTCGATTCCGGTGTTCGTGCTGGGAATTTTTTTGCTCTATACCTTCGCGGTGTGGCTGCCCGACAAGATACCGGGCTTTCCGGCCTTCCCCCCGGTGACGCAGGTACCCTACACCCCCTTTGCCGAGGTCCGGGCCGGAACCACCTCCTTCGGGCAGTTCGTGCTCAACTGGGCCTGGAATCTGGTGCTCCCGGTGTTTGCCCTCTCGCTGATCCAGATGGCCCAGTGGACTCGTTTCATGCGCGGAAGCATGCTCGAAGTGCTCACCCTCGACTTTGTGCGCACCGCGCGCAGCAAGGGGCTGGGTGAACGGCTGGTGCTCTATAAACATGCTCTGCGCAACGCCCTAATCCCCATCGTCACCCTGGTCGGTTTGAGTGTGCCGGGAGTGCTGGCAGGGGCTGTCGTGACGGAGAACGTCTTCTCCTATCAGGGCATGGGCTCGCTGACCTTGGAGGCCCTGGTGGCCAAGGACTATAACGTAGCGATGGCGGCCCTGGCGATGCTGGCGCTGCTCACGGCCCTCTTCAACCTGCTCGCCGACCTGCTCTACGCGGTGGTAGACCCGCGCATTCGCTACAGCTAAAGGGGTGAGTGATGGCCACAAGAGCCCTTCCCACAACCGCAAAACCCCAGTCCCAGTCGCTATGGGCGCTTGCTTGGCGGCGCTTCCGCAAGCACAAGTTGGCCCTGGCGGCCCTAGTCTACATCGTCTTGCTAATCTTGGTGGCGTTGTTGGCGCCGCTGATAGCTCCTTACGACCCCACCGCTCAGCCCACCGGCGGCGACCTGGCGTCGCAGTACTTCCAACTGCCCTCGGCCAAGCACCTTTTGGGCACCGACGAGCTGGGCCGTGATGTCTTCTCGCGCATTCTCTACGGCGGGCGCATCGAGATGCTGGTGGGCTTTACCGCCGCCCTGGTGAGCCTGCTGATCGGAGTGGTGCTGGGCATCCTGGCGGGCTATTTCGCGGGCCGCCCCTTCCGCTTCTACCAGGGGCCGCTGGCGAGAGAGGCCGCCTGGCAGCCGGTGAGCTTCGCAGTGTGGCGGGTGGTCTCCTGGGTGCTGTTTTACGGCCTGCTGTATTTCGTGGCTAGCCTAGCCTGGACGCTGGCCGGGGACGGGGTACGGGCCCTTTTTGCTGGTCAGGGTGGCGGCACTTGGTTTTCCCTATTGGGTCTGGTTGTGACTTGGGGTCTGGTGGCGGTGGCGGCGGTGTGGGGGCTTTTTGCCAAGTTTGGCTTGGACTTAGACATCGTGCTCTCGCGCTTTATTGACTTCATGTTGACCATACCGGGGCTGCCCCTGTTGCTGGTGCTCTCCGCCCTGTTGCGGGACACCCAGGGGGCGGTAGGACAGTGGGCGCAGGCCACGCTTGGAGCCTCGGCCTCGGTGCTGATCATTATCACCGTGCTGGTGGCTTTTGGCTGGATCGGCACGGCCCGGCTGGTGCGGGGGTCGGTGTTGAGCTTGCGGGAGCAGGAGTACGTCACCGCCGCGCAGGCTTTAGGGGGCTCGGAGTTCCGGGTGATGTTCCGCCACCTGCTGCCCAACGTCACCGCGCCGCTGGTGATTAACACCACCCTCGAGGTCGGCAACGCCATCCTGCAAGAGTCGGTGCTCTCTTTCCTGGGCTTCGGCATCCAGGAGCCGGTACCGAGCTGGGGCAACATGCTCAGCCGCTCGCAGGAATATCTGTTCCAAGCCCCGCATCTGGTCTTCGCGCCGGGGTTCATGATCTTCCTGACCATCCTGGCCTTCAACTATCTGGGCGACGGGCTGCGGGACGCGCTAGACCCACGCAGTCGGTTGTAGAAGAGGGTGTAGGGTGTCGAGAAGTCAAGAGATCGGCTCGAGTCTAACCAGGCTCGAGCCGATTCGCGTCCGGAACGGAACTTTTAACCTGACGACCATGCTGTTCTGGACGTGAAGTGTTATTAGGTGTATTCGATTGCCAGTATCTTCAAAGCTTGCCGGTCTCGAGCCGTCTGGAGCTTCACCGTGTCGCCAACTCTGTGACCCATCAGTGCTTGAGCAATCGGTGCGGTGAAGGCCACGCGGCCCTCCTGCGCTGAGGCTTCATCCACCCCGACGAGGGTGAAACGGCGCTCCTGACCCGCGATATTTACGGTGACAGTAGCCCCGAACGCCACCTCGTCTTGGGGCACGTCCACTGGACGGACCGGTTTCGCGGTGCGGATGCGGTCCTCGAGCGCCTCGATCTGTTCGGCGAGCGAGGCCAGCCTTGGGGCACGAACCGTTGCCTCTTCGAAACCCGATTCCAACACCTTTTGTTGGCTTTTTAGGTCCTCGAGTTCGGCATTCAGCAGGGCAAGGCCTCGAGACGTGACGAAATTAGTCGTCCCTGGCGGGAGGTGGGCCCTGGGTGGGACCAGGACCTGCTCGTTGGCGGCATCGTCTTTGACAAATGCTCGGCTCATGGCGACCTCTTGGTCCCCCGAGGGTACACCTTGAGCGCAGACGCTGCTGATAGACTTCCTACATTCCACAGGCGTTGGCCTGAATCCAGGCTTCAATCTTAGCGATAGCCTGGGCATTATCGCGGAAAATAATCCCGTGAATGCCGAACTCCCGTGCAGCGTTAATATGGCCCTCGACATCATCTAAGAAAATGACTTCCCTGGGGGCCAAACCCAGCCGCTCACAGGTCAGCGCGAAGATGCGCGGATCGGGCTTGGACAGCCCCACCTCGTGCGAGTAGACGATGAAGTCGCACATCTTGCTAAAGCGGCAGCGCTCTTCTTCTCGTTCGCGTGCCCCGACAAAACTATTGCTCAGAATGGCGGTTTGAAATTTGGGGCGCAGACTGCGGAAGTAGCCCATCAGCTCGAGGTTGGGCGTGCCGAGGTACTCCAGCCACATATCGTCCGTCAAAGCATGCACCTGCACCTCGCTTATTCCCAGGATTTCGCCCAGGCCCTGATACGCTTCCGCCTCGGAGATTCTGCCGATATCGCCATCTCTCCACAAGTCTCTGGGCAACTCCCCTAGTGTGCCGGGCCCCAGGCCCAGCATCCGCTCCCATTCCCCGGTTAGCCCGCAGATATACTCGCCTCTATGCCCATAAAAGCGGTGGTCTTCGACATCGGCGACGTGCTGGAGAACAACCCTAGAACGGGGTGGGAAAGGCCGAGCCGTTTTGAACATCCTCAAATCCGCTCGAGCCACCCCAGGTCTTTGCTTGGCGGCAACACCGGCCAGCGCCGCTCCCGCACATGGGTTTGGACCTCCTCGAGGGCGCTTCTCGCCGACTTGACCCACTCATGTGGATACAGTGGAACCTTGGCCTCGAACTCGTCCTGGTCCACCACGGCGCAGGTGTGGTCAGCCTTGCAGCGCACGTCGAGCTCTAAGTCATACTGCCAAATCCGCCTCGGCTCGAAGAGAGGCGGGGTCTGGATGTTCCAGTAGTATTCCAGCACCTGGTTTTGCGCGTCCAGGTCGGGGCCGCCGGAGTACCATCGGTCGGCGAAAAAGGCGATGTAGCCTTGATGGTCCACCTGCACCGTTTTGCCTTTGCTCTGGTGGTGGAACTCGAAGCCGATGGGCATGTAAAGCAGCACCGCCCCTTCGCGCGCCTCGGCGACCTCGGCCTCCCACCAGTAGTGCAGCCGATGCTCAGGGTACTTCCAAAACTCCAGGCGCAGGCGCTCTCCGGGGGTGTAGTTTGGCTCTTTCACTGGGCCTGAGTTTACCGCCGCGGCTGCGCGGTCAGGCCTAAGAGCGCGAACAGCGCATCCACCACGGCTTTGTCTAAGGTCTTACCGGCTTGCTGGGCCAGCTCTTGTCGAGCGGCCTCGAGAGTCCAAGCAGGTTTGTAAGGCCGGGTGTGCAGCAGGGCGTCATAGATATCCACCACCGCGAAAATCCGCGCTTCTAGAGGAATCTCCTCGCCTTTCAACCCGAAGGGGTAGCCCGAGCCGTCAAGCCGCTCGTGGTGGTAGCGCACCACGTTGCGGGCACTCGCAGGCAGAAAGCTCAAGTTTTCCAGCATGCCAAAGCCGATGTCGCAGTGGCTTCGCATGACGCGCCACTCCTCGGCGTCGAGCTTGCCCGGTTTGAGCAGGATGCTGTCGGGGATCGCTAGCTTGCCCAGGTCGTGCAGGTAGGCTCCCATGCGTAACCCCTCGAGGTCGGAGAGGCCCAGCTGCTCCCCCAAATCGGTGGAGAGCGCCACCACCCGGTCGGTGTGGCCCTTGGTTTCCAGGTCGCGTAGCTCTAACCCCAGCCCCAGCGCCCGTAACGCCGCCTCGCGGGTCTGGGTGATCTCCTCAAGCTGGGTGACGCGCTCCAGGGCTCGCCCCACCCGACGCGCGGTGGCCTCGAGCAGGGCGAGGTTTTCCTCGCGCAGGGGGGCCACCGCGCCGAAGTTACCCAAGACCAAGACCCCGTAGATTTCCCCCCCTTGCCAAAACGGGGAGAGGGCAAACGAGCGTAGCCCGCCCTCCCACAGGGCGGGCTCGCCGTGGGGCCAGACGCTGTAATCCCCGATGTACACGGTTTCGCCCCGCAAGAGCCTGTGGCCCAAGGACAACTCCCCCTGCCCCATGGGCACCACCTGGAATACTGGGGCGTGGGCGGCGCTAAATCCCACCGCAAAAATCTGGTGCAGGATGGGTTTCTTTCCGTCGCCCCGGTGCAGCCGGTACACGGCCCCGGCGTTAAAGCCGGTCAGGGGTAACAGGGTCTCCAGGGCCCGGCGGGCGATCTCCAGGGGGTCGGTGAGGACCTCGAGGTCGGTGCTCATCCCCACTAGGGCGCGGTAGTTGTCCGCCTGCTGATAGGCACTTTCCAGCGCCCACAGCCTCGAGATCGCCACCCCTGCTACCTTCGCCAGGGCCTCCAGGCTGTAGCGGTCCTGAGGGGCAATCTCACCCTCGGCCCCGGCGGTGTCTACCGAGAGCACTCCCACCACCCGGCCCTCCAAGTCGCTCAGCGGCACAGCCAGATAAGCGGCTTTAGACCGCTTGCCCGATAGGTACACCGCCTCCTCCAGCGGGGCGGCATCGCTGAGGTAGAGTGCCGTCCGCTCGGAGAGCACCTGCCAGGCCAGCCCTGCACCCCGTTCGCGCCTGATGCCCACGATTTGCTCGGCCAAGTAGCCTGCCGCTGCCACTACCTCCAGGGTGTCGCTCTCGGGCCGGTATAGCGAGAGCAGCGCGGTCGAGGCTTTGGTCTGGCTGAGGGCCTCCTTCACGGTGAGCTCGAAAACCTCCTCGGTGCGGCGGGCCAGGGTGAGGGTCTGGCCCGCCCTCGATAGGGCTTGCAGCCGGGCCAGTTCCTTGGCCTGCGCGGCCTGGGCCTCCAGCCGCCCCAGCACCTGCCCCACCCCGCGCCCGAACACCTCGAGCAGGCAGCGGCCCTCAGGGGGGTAGGGGTGAAGAGAGTACACGTTCATCACCCCCAGCACCGCGCCCTGGGCATCGAACAGCGGCACGTAGGTTCCGTACTGCTCGGGCTCATTCTCGAAACCGGGGGGGCTGAACACCTTGGGGTCGTCGAGGTGGGTGGTGCAGACCTGACCGGTTCGGGCCGCCTCCCAGACCATCCCCGTGCCTTCGGGAATCCGCTGCCCGAAGGGTTTGCGCCAGTTGACCCCGGCCACGATGACCATTTCCTGGCCCTCCCGCCGCAAAACCGCCGAGCAGCTGGCCCCCAGAATATCCATCCCCAGCCGGGGCAGGGCCTGCCACAACTCCTCGGCCTCGCGGAAGCTGGAGAGCACCCCCAGCGCCGCCGCCAGGCTTTCCTCGCGTTTCAGTCGCAGCCGGGTGTTCTCGCGCTCCTTGAGGGTTGCCAGCACCACCCCTAAACTTTGGGACAGTTCCTGGGCCAACGGCAGCGCATCCTCGGGGGGTGGGCTCTCCCGCAGCCGGTCTAAGCACAACCAAGCCTCGACTTTCCCCTCGAAGGGCACCGGCACCGCCAGCACCCAGTGAATCTCCCGCAGGGTGGTTTTATCCGCCTGCGAGAGGCCGCTGAGACCGGGGTTCACCGGGTTGATCCGGGGCACGGCGCGTAGGGCCTCCTCGAGGGTGCCCCCGTACCACCTCAGCTCCTCGTCCAAGCTGAGGCGGTAGCTGGGGAGCGGAATGGTATGGTGCTCGAGGGCCACAAAGCGGTAACTCTCTCCCTCGCGCAGCAGGGCCGAGCCTGCATCCATCCCAGGGATCAACCGCAGTGCCCCCACCAAGGCTTGTCTGAGCAAGGTCTCCGCGTCCGGGCTGCCCACCAGCTCGCGCAGAAACGACAACATGCCCTGATAAGGATTGCCCATCAACTTCCCAGCTTATGCCCATACAGTCCTTCCAGCAGTGACATGCGACCGTGTGGGGAAACGGCGGTGGGCTCGAGCAACCCTTAGGTCTTAAGGATTGCCACAGTAAGAATCCCCCGTCCATCGTCGGGTGTTGATGAAGCACCCCACCTCGACGATCTCGGAAGGCCCCCCGTTATAAGGGGGGTACTGCACTGCCTCCCCTCGAGCACGTCATTATCTGTATCTGTCCAGGACGCTATTCTCTGCGCACATCAGGGAAGGGGGTGAGGCTTTTCAGCCGCGTGCGCTTTGGGCATACCCTAGCCGAGCCAGTGGGGTTGGAGTTGACCCTAGCTCATCGCTCATGGCTCATTGCTTCTCGACACCCGTACCCCGACCCCCAATTAAGTAACCCTCATCTTTCCTCAAACCCTCTTTACAGGCAAAATAGGGAAGATGCTCCGCGTTGTGGCAGCCCCCGCCGCGAACCTGGCCCAGACCACCCCGGCCAGCCGGGCGCTCATGCAGGCGCTGGTGTTCAGGCCGTCTATACCGCGCTATGTGGCGAGCAGGCTGCTGGGCAAGCGCTACCCCGCCAGGGCCTTGCCGCTGCGCCTGGTGGCGATGCCCGAACCCGAGCGGCGCGACGGTTTCGAGCGACTCAAGGTCCGTCTGACCGGCATCTGCGGCTCGGATTTGGCCCTCCTGTACGGTAAGAACTCCCCCTCGCTCTCGCCCATGTTCTCCTTCCCGGCGGTGCTGGGCCACGAAATCCTGGCCGAACTGGGCGGGGTGCGGGTGGTGGTGAACCCCATTCTCTCGTGTCTCGAGCGCGGCCTGCCCGACTGCCCGGCCTGTGCGCGCGGCGACGACCACCTCTGCCACAACGTCGCCGAGGGCAATTTCAGTGCGGGGATGATTGGCTTCTGCGCCGACCTGCCTGGCGGTTGGTCGCAGCGCATAGCGGTTCACCGTGAGCGCGTCTTTCCGGTTTCCGAGAGTGTCCCCGACGAGCGTGCCGTGCTTGCCGAGCCCATGGCGGTGGCGGTCCACGGCATCCAGACCTCGTTGGCGAAGAGCTGGCCCAAGGAAATTTTGGTAATCGGGGCCGGGACCATCGGCCTCGTCACGGTGAAAGCCCTGCGGGTTATGGGTTTCAGCGGGACTTTGCACGTGGTGGCCCGCCGCACCAAGCAGGCGGATTTGGCGAGAGCATTGGGGGCCGACCGTATTCACCCGTCTACTCAAGCCGCCCAACAGGCCAAGGGGGCCAAACGCTACAAGGGCATCCTGGGCGCGGTGGCATGGCGCGGGGGGTTCGAGGCCGTGGTGGAGGCTTCCGGTTCGGCGCAGGGCCTACAAGAAGCCAGTTGGGCGGTGCTCGAGGGCGGGCGGGTGTTGCTGCTCGGAGCCCCCGGCGCGGCCCTCTACGACTTCTCGCCGCACTGGTTCCGCGAGATCAAGCTCTTCGGCAGCTACTGCTATAGCTGGGATAACTTTGCCCAAACCGTGAAAATGCTCCCCGAGGCGGACGGCTTGGAAGCCCTGGTGAGCGAGAAATTCCCCCTAACCGCTTGGTCCGAGGCGCTGCGGGCGGCCTCGAGCAAAAAGGGGGCCAAGGTGGTGTTCCAGCCGTGAGAACGTTTACCGTTGACCGCGAAGAACTGTCGCAAGTCTCGGGTCGCAAGTCTCAGGTCAGAAAAGGTTTTGACATGCGACTTGTGGCCTGGACGGCGCCTTTGCGGTCAACGGTAAACGGTCAACGGTAAACGTACATGGAACTCAACCTCACCACCCCCGCAGTGCTGTTCCCGGCGATATCGCTGCTGATGCTGGCGTATACCAACCGCTATCTCTCGCTGGCCAGCAGGGTCCGTAGCCTCTACGACCAATACAAAACCAGGGGGGACCGGAGTTTGCTCGAGCAAATCGCCAGCCTGCGCCGCCGGATCAACCTCATCAAGAACATGCAGCTCTACGGGGTGCTGAGTTTTCTGTTCTGTGTGGCCTCGAGGATGGCCTGATGCGAAGCGGTACTAC
>PSMF01000106.1:1664-11475 GCA_040290005.1 Meiothermus sp. | reverse complement strand
CTGGCTTTCATCGGCACAGCCTTCCTGTGGCTGTTCCTGCACCCGCTCCTCCTCACCCTGCTCCGCCGCCTGTTCTGGGCCGGTCTGGTCGTCGCCTTCGCCTTCTACGGAGCTTTCGGCGGCTGGCTCTTAGGCATGAGCCAGGAAGGCTGGTTAGCAGGCGTGCTGTACACCGTCCTGGTGGGGGCTTTGGCTTGGGTGGTGCGTCCCAAAGGGCAAAAGATAGCGGGGGCTCGAGCCGACCTCAACAGACCGGCCCGCCGCGAGAGCCTGAAAACCCTGGCCGCGGTCGCGGTGGGGCTGGCCCTGTGGCAGACCCTCAAGGCGCAAGCGCAGACTGCGGCAAAGATCGTCTGGGACAAGATCACTGGGCTCTCCCCTGAGCAGATTCCGCAGAAAGACCTGTATTACGTCAGCAAAAACGTGCAAATCCTCGACCCCAAGCTGCAAGGCAAACCGTACAAGCTCGAGCTGGCTGGACTCGTCGAGAAGCCACAGAGCTTTACCCTAGACGACCTCAAGGCCCTGCCCAGCGTTGAGCTCCTCAACACCATGACTTGCATCTCTAACGAGGTCGGCGGTGACTTGATCGGCTGTGTGCGCTGGCGCGGGGTCCCGCTCAAAACGGTCTTGGAGAAGGCCGGGGTCAAGGGTGAAGCCAAGTTCATGGTCTGGGAAGCCGCCGACCGCTACACCGAGAGCATCCCGGTCGCGGAAATCCCTGCCGAGGCGATGCTGGCCTATGCCGCTCAGGACCCCGCCACCGGGAAATGGGAAGATTTAGCTCCACAGCACGGTTACCCCACGCGCTTACTGCTGCCGGGCCGCTACGGCATGAAGCAGCCCAAGTGGATCACCAAAATCACTGTCTCCGCCAGCGAAGTCACGGGTTACTGGGCGCAGCGGGGCTGGAGCCGCGACGCGGTGATCCGCACCATGAGCCGGATTGACACGCCCAAAAACCGCGCCCGGCTCAAGGCGGGCGAGGAGACGGTGGTGGCGGGCATCACCTACGCCGGTGGGCGGGCCTTGGAGCGGGTCGAGGTCTCCGCCGACGGCGGCAAAACCTGGCAAAAGGCCGAACTCAAGCCGCCCAAGTCCAAGTACGCCTGGCAGCAGTGGGCCTTCGCCTGGAAACCTACGCCGGGCAGCTACGATTTGCTGGTGCGGGCCGTAGAAGTGGGCGAAAAGGTGCAGGATGCCACCCCCAGAGACCCGCTCCCCGACGGGGCTACGGGGTATCACAAGGTCAGTGTGCGGGTGGGGTAAAGAAGCAGTAAGCAACTAGCGATGAACTAGAGCCAAGCCGAAAGGGAAGGCCGGAGATGCTGGTTTCGGAGCGTAGTTTGCTCCGTGGCCGAAAGCTAAAGCCATAACTTCCGTCTGGACTGGCAAAAACCGTATCGAAACAATCCCTGTTCTGGACGCAAATGTCTTGGCCTTTGACCTTGTTTTAACTCATGGCTCATCGCTATCCCTCGCCCAAAGGCCGCCAGCTATGCCCAGGCTGCATCAATCTGGCCTGTCCGGCAGGGCCTTCGGAGTTGGCCTCGTAGGGCTCGGGGCGGCCGATTTTCCAGGCCTCGAGCACCGGCTGTAAGATGCGCCAGGACCACTCCACCTCATCCGAGCGCAGGAACTGAGAGTGGTCGCCCTCCAAAATATCCATCAGGAGCTGTTCATAGGCCGAGTACTCGGTCTCGCCCACTCTCAGGTAGGGCGTGCTGAGCGTGACCTGGCGGCCCTCTAAGCTCAGCCCCGGCTTTTTGGCGTTGACGATCAGGTCCATCTGCTCGCCGGGCTTCATCTGGAAGATCATCCAGTTGCAGGGGTTCTCATCCTGGCCGAAGGGGAGCCCCGGCACCGCGCGGAACTGCACGGCGATCTCGGCGTAGCTGGCGCTCATCCGCTTGCCGCTCCGCAGGTAGAAGGGAACCCCCTGCCAGCGCCAGTTGTCCACGTAGAACTTGAGCGCGGCGAAGGTGTCGGTGCGCGAGTCGGGCGGGATACCCGGCTCCTCCAAGTAGCCGGGCACCGGCTGGCCCCGCAGCAGCCCGGCGGTGTACTGCCCGCGCACCGCGTACTGATCCACCTTGTCGCTGGGGATAGGCCGCACGCTGCGCAGCACCTCGACCTTGTGCTCGCGCAGAACTTCGGCGTCCCAGACCGCGGGGGGCTCGAGGGCGGCGAGGGTGAAAAGCTGGACCAGATGGTTTTGCAACATGTCCCGCAAGGCCCCGGCCCCGTCGTAGTAGCGCCATCTTCCTTCCAGACCTAAAGTTTCAGCGTAGGTAATCTGCACCTGGGAGATGTGGGTGCTGTTCCAGATGGGCTCCAAAAAGCGGTTGGCGAAGCGGAACACCATCAGGTTCTGGGTGGTCTCCTTGCCCAAGAAGTGGTCAATCCGGTAGACCTGCTCCTCACTCCACCCGTTATGAATTTGCTCGCGCAACGTGGTCGCCGAGGCTAAATCCCAGCCGAAGGGCTTCTCCACCACCAAGCGCCGCCAGCCCGCCGTGGTGTTGTTCAGGCCCGCTTGGCTCAGCGCCTGCGCCGCCGGGCCGAAGAGCTGCGGCGGCAGGGCCAGATAGAAGATGCCGTTCGCCGGAACGAGGTTGGCGAGCCCACCCAGCTTTTCCGGGGTGAGGTCGCCACTTCTGTAGTCCAGGAACCGGCAGAACTCGGCCCAGGTTTTAGGGTCGAAAGCCGGGACGAACTGTGGCATCTCCTGGGCAACGTGGGCTACGAACTGCTCCAAGCTCCACTCCTCGATGGCGTAGCCGACAATCGAAATCTTCCCCAGGTGGCCCAGGGTATAGAGCCGGTACAAAGCGGGCATCAGCAGCCGCCGGGTGAGGTCGCCGGTGGCCCCTAAGATGACAAGGGTGGTCGGGGTGCTCATAGCTCGTAGCCTAAGGGATGGGGTTGGGGCTCGAGTGTGGGGTATACGAAAGCGATGGGTTTTGAGCGATGAGCAAAGGCAAGGCCAACCCCTCTGGCCTTTTTCGCACCGCCTCCTCTGAGGGTTGCAGGGAATAGCCTATAGAACAGATGCAGATAATGACGTGCTCAGGGGAGCTGCCTCCCTTAGCGAGGGGCCTTCCGAGGTCGCCAAGGGTCACATGCCTGAACGATCCACCGTGATAGACGGGACGGATTCCTGCCACGTCAATCCCCAAAATATGAACGACTGACGTGCGTAGGGGCTACAGACCCGTAGTCCCTACAATCCCCGCGACAGATTGGACGGAAAGAGGTCGCCTGCAATTCCCCCTCATCCCAGGTTGAAATTCCTCACATCCGCTTTACCTTGTTCGGGTTGAATAGAAGCCATGATGCGGCGAATGCTCGGGTTCTCTCTCTTTCTCCTCCTTGCCTACGCTCAGCCTGCCATCCCTGCCGCCAAACTCGGCCTCACCTTCGCCCTAGACACTGCGGGGGCCGCCGTATTCAAAAAGCCGGGCCTCGAGCTCACCTATGTCACCGGCGTGGGCTGGGCTCCGCCGCTAGACCCCAACCTGCCCGCGCCGCAGGGGGATAAACTGCCGCTCGAGGTGATCCGAGCCGCCGGGTTGATCGCCGCACCCGAAGCCGGGGTACGCTTCTCGGCAGATGCCAACAAACTGCGACTGGTGCTGGATTTGCCCCCCGGAGTGGACCCCACCACCCTGCCGAGAGTGGACCTCGCTCCCTACCCCGGACAACTCCAACTCAACCTGCCATATTTCCTGCCGGGGCTCGAGGGGCAAACCTTGCCCAACGTCGTCCTGGACACCCAGTACAGCCAGGGGGGTACAGCCATCAACCTGACTGCCCCGCCAGGCCGCATCTACCGCTACCGCACCCTGACCCTGGATAACCCCACCCGCCTCGTGCTGGATGTATATTATTTGGGACCTGAGAAAACCGAGGCGGTGGCTTCCGGCATGACCTACCGCGAGCTGTGGGCCTGGACGCCGGAACCGATCCGCATGTACGTGCTCGAGGCCGCTCCGGGAAGCTGGCGGATGGAGCCGGTGGGCCGCCCCGGTTTGCGTCAAACCCTCGACAAAACCGCCCCCACCGCGCTGGCAGTGCTCAACGGCGGTTATTTCGACTCGCCCACCGGCACGCCCATTGGCTTGTGGGTCAAGGACGGGGTGGCCCTCAACTTCCCCTATGGCCGCAGCACCCTGTTCTGGGACGAGGACAGCCTGTTCGCCGGGCTGCCCCGCTTCAGCACCACCGTGCGCACCGCCGACGGGCGCAGCTTCAAGGTAGGCATCAACCTCACCCGCGGCAAGTACACCGCCTATACCATCCCCGGCCCGGCGGGGCGGCAAGGGGAAAACGTCTACGTGTTGCAAGGCGACAAGGTGATCGCCACCTATCCCGCGCCTTACCAACTTCAAGCGGGCTACTGGGCGCTTTCCTACCCTCCCGCCGAGCCGATTGCGGTCACAGGCGACACCCTCAAGCTGTACGGTTCGCTGGAGCCGCCCACTAACTATGCGCTCGAGGCCGGTCCCCTGCTCATCCAGGGCGGGAAAAACGTCTACCGCCCCGACGCTGAGCCCTTCCGTGACAAGGCCCCGATCCTCAAAGTGGCGCCCCAGTCGGCGGTGGCCTGGACGCAAAACGGCGCGGTGTGGTTTGTCGTCACCGAGCCGACCTTGCCGGGGGTGCTGGCGGATGTGCTAACCAAACGCGGGGCTTGGGGTGCCTTGCGGATGGACGGGGGCGGCTCGGCCCAACTGTGGATTCGCGGGCAACTGCGCAACCCGACCGAGGGGGTACGGCCCGTGGTGAGCGGCCTCGCCCTGTATCCCAGGAACGGGCAGTGTCAACAGGTGAAGAACCCCGCCCCAGGCAAATCCTGCTAAAGGTTTATTGCACCGGATAGCCCTGTTGGCGCAGACAGTTCACAAACCCTGCTAAATCCGCCGGGGAGAGCAGAATCCGCCTGCCGTCTACGGTCTGGATAAACACCCCCCGGCCCGCGCCCTTGCCGGTGTAGGCCTGAACGCTGCCCAGGGAGCGCTCGAGAAACCACCCCTGCGCCACGCCCGGCGCACCGATGCCGCCAGTCCGCAGCGTCAGGCGGTATTCCTGCTCGAAAACGGCCTGAATTTGCGCCCTCGGCAGCGTCAGCCAGCCGAACAGCCAGCGAATTTTCAACGCCTCCGGCGTGACTTGGTACAAGGTGCTGAGCGGGGCTACTAACAACAGCACCGTCACCAGCACCACGGTAATCAAGCCCACCCACTGCACGGTGGGGTGTCCGCTCTGAGCAATGGCATAGAGCGAAACCCCCAGCAAAACCAGCGTGAGCAGGGCGAATACCGCGCTGAAGTGCCGTTCTGGAGCAAAGTACATGGTTCCGTTATACAACTGTGCCCCCCTTCCGCAAGATTGAGGCTCACCTTTTGTACCCTGGAGTTATGCACCGGGTTTGGGCCAGGAGACGGGCTTGGCGGCGGCGGTTGCAGTGGGCTGCCGGGCTGGTGGTATTGCTGTTACCCTTGGCTTTGTTCCTTCACCCAGCCTGGGCGCTGCTCTCGCTGGCCGGATTGCTATACCCCGTCCGCTGGGAGGAAACCCACGCTCTGGCCGACCTGGACCGGCGCTACGGCCTGGCCTACCGCAGTGTTTTAGAGGCTCCGGCAGGCCATCCCTGGCGGGGCCAGCTCGAGGCCGAATCCCAGGCCAGTCTGCGCGAAGCCAAGCCCCCGACCTTCCCCTGGGTTTTGCTGCTTGTCTACGCCGCGCTAATCGGGGCAGCCTGGCTGTTGCCGCAGGTGCCGCTACCCTTTGGGCCTCGAGCCGCGAGTTTGCCCGCCGAGACCAGCCCAGCCAACACCCCAGCCCAAAATCCCGGCTCCGCACCGCCCCAGCCGATTCCGAGTGTTCAAAACAACCCACAACCCAACCAAACCCAGAGCGGGGCGGAGAAAAACCCGTCGTCTAAACCTGTCGAGGAGACACAGAAACCGTCGGAAAATCAGGGCACGGACCGGCAGAACTCAGCGAACCCCAGCCAATCGTCCAGCAATCAAAACGAGCGGGGCGGATCGAGCCCGCAGAAACAGGCTGGGCAGGGCAAAAATCCGACAGGCCAGAGTGAGCAAACCCCCTCAGATCAGCAGAATCAAACTTCCAATAGACAAAACCAATCTGGACAGTCCCGTCCTAAAGAGCAGAATCAAAACCAGCCTGGTCCGACAGGTCAGGCGCGGGATCAACAACCGAGACAAGCGCAGCCCAACTCAAATGGGCAGCGCCGCTCGGGGCAAAACGGGCAGCCTCAGCCAGGACAAAGTGGACAACCGCAGCAGAACCCGCAGACCGACTCGAGGCCGAACCAGCCTTCGCAGACGGGTAATTCACAG
This sequence comes from Meiothermus sp., assembly GCA_040290005.1. Classification (GTDB taxonomy): domain Bacteria; phylum Deinococcota; class Deinococci; order Deinococcales; family Thermaceae; genus Meiothermus. The sequence goes on along the minus strand of PSMF01000106.1, from coordinate 5,107 downwards.
CCGCAACAAGGCCCGGGGTCGCAGAACAGTTCGGGTCAAGACCGTCCCTCTAAGACAGGGAACTCTCAGTCTCCGCCTGGGCAGCCCGGTGAGCAGAGCAGTCAGGGACAAACGCCGCAAACTGGGTCGCCGAGCCCGCAAAATGGTCAAAACTCCAATCACAACGGTAGAAACGTCAATGGAAGCGACTCAGGGAACGGAGAACAGGGCAGCCGCGCTCCTGGAACCCAGATCACCCCGACCAAACCGGCTCCGACCCCGTCAGGGACGACCAGGGCGGGAGAAGCGCCGCTCAGCAGGGGCGACGGCGGGAGCAGAACCCCCCAAAGGCTGCCGAACCCTTGGGCGGCTGGCTCGCCGCCGCCAAACGTCCAGCGCCAGGCCGAGAAATACCTCGAGTCCCAGCCGCTCCCGCCCGAGACTAGGGACCTCGTGCGCCGCTACTTCGAGCTGTCGCAGAACCCGTAACTAGACCGTCTTGAACGCCTCAAACGGCTCGTGGCAAGCGTTGCAGACGTGGATGCTCTTGCACAGCGTGGGGCCAAAGGTGTTCTTGACCGAAGTATCAAAGCTCCCACAGCGCGGGCAGCGAACGGGGGCGAGTTCCAGTTGAATCAAACCTGCATCGTCCCCGGCAGGTTTGGGCGGGGCGATGCCGTAGCGCTCGAGCTTCGCCTTAGCCTCTGCGCTAATCCAGTCGGTGGACCAGGGTGGGAAGAGCACGGTCTTGACCTCAGCCTCAAACCCTAGCTCCTGAACGGCCTTTTCTAAGCTTTCCCGAATGGCGTGCAGCGCGGGACACCCCGAGAAGGTGGGGGTCATGGTGACCGTAGCCTTATCCCCATCCACCTCTACGCTGCGTACGATGCCCATCTCGACCACATTTACCACCGGGATTTCCGGGTCGGGGACTCGGGAGAGCGCGGCCCAAATTTGTTTGGTACTGGGAAGGGTAGTCATGGTTCTTCAGGTCTTGGCGAATAGGGCTTAGGGCTTAGAAAAAACCTCCAGCCCTACCGCCTCAGCCCTAAGCCCGCGCCCTGGGTTTGCGGTTCGAAAGGCTTAGCAAAGCTAAAGGCAAAGGGGCTGGGGCCGTGCCGACGGAGGTACCCCAGACGCTCCTTGGCCTCCAGGACGGTAGGAGTGTGCCCCGAGGGGACCCACCACAGCGCCATGTGCATCTCGTCCATCGCCTCGAACCACTCCTTGCGCCGCCGGAACACCCCCACGTGGTCGCTTTTGTACACGTACTCCTTGAGCGACCCCAGACTCTCCCAGACCGACATATTTACGATAATCATGACATCGTCGAAGGCTTGTAGGCTGGTGGCGTTGTTGCCTTCGCCCTTCAACCGCCACACGAACCCCGGCCAGCCATCCGCCAGGGCGTTGATCTCATCCAGCTTGGTGACGAAGCTCGACATCACCGCGCTGTCAATTGGGCCGCGCATCCGTGCGACGTTGACTTGAGCTAGGCGCATAGGTCTCCGTTTACCACACCTTGACCTCGGCATCCCACCGCGCCACCGACTGCATCTCGGCCAGCAGGCTCCACAGGTGTTCGGTGTGGGTCCGACGGCTTTGCGGCTGGTAGCCGACATTCAGCGGCAACTTTAGACCCGAGGTTTGCAAATGGCGGGTGACGGTCTCGAGCCACCCCGTTTTCACCAAGTTCAGGTCGGGGACGATGTTTTCTCGTACTAAGATCTCCTCGTCCGGGACAGGAACGAAGAGCTGCTGCGCATAGCCCCACTGCATCTCGAGGGCTTCTTGCATCCGCCGGTGGGATTCCTCGGTGCCCAGCCCCAGCCGCTCCACCCACGCCTGGGTGTGCTGTAGGTGGAAACGCTCCTCGCGCAAAATCTTCGCCACCGCATCGGCGAGCGGCGGATAGGCGCTGTTCTTGGCAACGTTCAGCCAGTGCAGCTCGTAGGCATCGAACAGATACTGCCGCAGCATGGTGAAGGCCCAGTCGCCCTTGGGCAGCTCGAGCAGCTCCGCACAGCGAAACCCGTTCGCATCGCGGAAAAACGCCAACTGGTCGGGGTCGGAGCCATCTAGCTCTTTACGAAGATTGAACCACACTGTTGCATGGCCCAGCTCGTCCTGGGCGATGTTGGCGAGGGCGATGTCTTCCTCCAAAATCGGCCCGTGCCCGGTCCACTCGGCGTCCCGGTGCGCCAAAATCAGCTCGTCGTCGGCCAGCGCGGTGAACTTAGCAATCAGGGCGTTTTTGACCTCAGGACTCATCCTCACCTCCGCGTCCGCGCAGCTTGCTGACATGCGTCCCCACCACGCCATACGCGGACTGCTGCTTGTAGGTTTTATCCTTCGCGGGCGCAAACCAGCTCTCTACGGTTTCCGCGTCCGGGGCGCTCTTGGCGACAGCTTCAGCAGGAACAATCCACCACGCCAGCGCCTCAACATCGGTAAACGTCTGCAAAGCCTGTTCCAACGCGGCTTGGGGAGAGGGAGCCTCGAGTTCCCCCACGTAATCCACGAAGGTCATCGAGCGCTTATGCGAGGTCTTGCGGAAGACAAGGAAGGCGCGGAGGGCAGAGGGCCGAGAGCCAAGGGCCTTTTCGCCCAAAAGAGTGGAACGCTCCGCGTCTTCTGCTCTTTGCTCTCTGCTCTCTGCTATTTCTTCTTTCGTCACCGAGAAGATCGCCGACTCGGGTGCCACCCACATGCTCACCGCCTGAGGTCGTCTAGCAAACACGTTCCGCGCGGTGAGGAGGGCGTGCTCGGGGTCGGCGGCGTGAACCGAGCCCACCGCCTGGTGTGGCTTATTCGGCGCGTCCTGTTTGAAGACTTCCCAGCGGGGCCACTGCGTATCGCTCATATCACACCGCGACAGGGACAGGCTTTTTGCGAGCCGTATAAGCCTCGAGCGCCTCCCGTACCCAAGCCCCTCCCGCGTGGGCCTTGCGACGCGCTTCCAAACGCTCCTTGTTCATCGGGCCGTTGCCCTTCACCACCGCCCAGAACTCGTCCCAGTTGATCGGCCCGTGAATCCAGTTGCCCTCGGCGTCCTGGTGCAGCTCGGGGTCGGGCAGAGTCAGACCCGCCGCCAGAATCTCGGGGGCGTGTTCGTTGATAAACTCCTGCCGCACGGTGTCGTTGGATTTGGTCTTCACACCCCACTTGGTCAGCACGCCGCTGTTGGGGCTATCGGCGTCGTGCGGGCCGAGCATCATCAGGGCAGGCCACCACCAGCGATTAATCGCGTCCTGGGCCATCTGCCGCTGCTTGGGTGTGCCCTTGGCGTACTGGATGACCATCTCCTTGCCCTGCTTGTGGTGAAAGGTCTCCTCTGCACAGATGCGCACCATCGCGCGGCTGTACGGTCCGTACGAGCACTGCGCCAGCATGGTCTGGTTCTTGATGGCCGCGCCGTCTACCAGCCAGCCGATGGTGCCGATGTCGGCCCAGGTGAGGGTGGG
>PSMF01000106.1:0-1457 GCA_040290005.1 Meiothermus sp. | reverse complement strand
TGGGAAATCATGCGGACGAGCTGGCGGCGGTACTCCTCGGGCATCCAGTCGCCGGGCTCTATTTTCTCGCCGCGCTCGATCCGCGCCTCGAACTCTGATAATCGCTTGGCATAGTCGGGGTCGGTGGGGGTTCCGAATTGGCTGGGCATTAGGTCCTCCGAAACAAACTAACGCTTGTTAGGTTAAGAGTATAGCTAAACTTGATCTTAGAATCAAATCAGTGCTTGATCGTATAAAAGCGGGGTGCCAGAACTCGCGCTACACACATAATTCTGTGGGTTAAATGTGGATAATAAGACTATCCAGATGACCATTGATGAGGTGTGGCGAGCCAGCACCAGCGCATTCGTCGGACGAGGCCGCCCGGCTGTTGGTAGGAGCGGCCGTGAGCCTCGAGGCCGGGAAGCAGCTCGAGTAACCGGTCGTAAAGCCGGGGAGCTGAGTGGTGGGATGCTCCTCGAGCCTTCCCAAATCGAGTTTGAACCGAATCATCGGATAATAGCCGTAGGGGTTCGGCCCGCGGTAAACCTGACTCCAGCACCCAGAGCGCGGGTTGGGCCTGATTCTCCATTTGACCCACGGCTGGGGAACCAACTCGACCGAGTGGTTCTACACCAAGGAGGCTCTGGCTCGCCGGTTCCGTCTGATCGTGTGGGACTTGCCGGGACTTGGAGAATCCAAACCCCGCGCCGACGGGAACTACTCGCTGGAAAAGCTGGCGGAAGACTTGGAGGCCGTCGCCGCCCTCGCCGGGGACCGCCGCGTGATCCTCGCCGGGCACAGCATCGGCGGGATGATCACCCTGACCCTGTGCCGCCTGCTCGGGGACCGGCTGCGGTCTAAAGTCGCAGGCATCGTCCTGATCCACACCACCTACACCAACCCGGTGCACACCACCACCTTGAGCGGGCTGATGCGGGCCTTGCAAACCCCGGTGCTCACGCTCCTGTGCTACTTGATGATCGGCCTCGCGCCGCTGTTCTGGCTGACCAACTGGCTCAGCTACCTCAACGGCTCGATGCACCTCTCGACCTGGTGGAGCGGGTTCGTGGCCCCGACAAGGGAGAAGTCGAGTTCGCCACCGGCTACAGCGCCAGAGCTTGGCCGGATGTGGTGGCGCGGGGGATGCCGGGGATGTTCCGCTTCGATGCGACACCCAAGCTGAACGTCCCCGCGCTGGTGGTGGCCGAGAGCCGGGACCCGGCGCTGCCGCCCGACCGGAGCAGCGAGGTGCTGCGCGAGCGGCTGCCGGAGGCCGAGTATGTGGTGCTCGAGCCCGCCAAGCACATGGGGCTGGTGCAAGAGCATGAAGCGTTTAACGGGGCGCTCGAGGCGTTCGCGCCGAAGTGTGGCGCAAGCTCAGCGGGCTTAGGCAGCTAAGCCGATATTTCAGCTTGGCGGGACAGGCGTGGGTTAGCGAAACTTCCACTACCCTCAGAGACCTCTACGCTAACCTT
>PSMF01000105.1:5000-11694 GCA_040290005.1 Meiothermus sp. | reverse complement strand
GGCGATGGAATTGGGCTTGGAATATGCATGAGGTGGAAAAGTGCAAGATCTCAGTGAAGCAAGACAACCTCGAGGCTGCCCTCAAAGCCTTAGAATCAGCAGGACATGACGTTAACCGTTGACCGCTTACGGTTAACCGCAAAAGCGTTTTAGCGGTGAACGGTTGATGGTAAACGCGACCTCAAGGAGCCCCTATGAACCTAGAGCCCTACCGCCCCGAACCCATCGAGACCTTTTTCGACATCGGAGCCTATGAAGCCCTGAAAAGCGCCCTGGCCGAAGTGCGCGGTCAGTTCGGACGCCACTACCCCCTCATCATCGGCGGGGAAAAAGTCGAGACCGGTGAGAAAATCGCCAGCACCAACCCCTCCAACCCTGCCCAGGTGGTGGGCTACACCTCCAAAGCCGGAGCCCCCGAAGCCGACGCCGCCTTGGATGCGGCCTGGAAGGCCTTTCAGGGCTGGAAAGACTGGTCGCAGGAGGCCAGAAGCCGCGTCTTGCTCAAGGCCGCGCACATCATGAAGCGCCGCCAGCGCGAGCTCGAGGCCTGGCTGGTCTACGAGATCGGCAAAAACTGGGGTGAGGCCGCCGCCGACGTTGCTGAAGCCATTGACTTCATCCGCTACTACGCGCTCTCGGCACTGAAGTACAAGGACGGGGCCCCGGTGGTGCCCGTCCCCGGCGAGGATAACACGGCGTTTTACATCCCGCTGGGGGTGGGTGTGGTGATCGCGCCCTGGAACTTCCCGCTGGCGATTCTGGCCGGGATGACCGTGGCGCCGGTGGCGGTGGGCAACTGCGTGGTCGCTAAACCCGCCGAGGACACCGTAATCATCGCAGCTAAGCTGTTTGAAATCCTCGAGGAAGCGGGGCTCCCGGCAGGTGTGGTGAACTTCCTCCCCGGAGACGGGGCCGAGGTGGGGGCTTATCTGGTGCAGCACCCGCGCACCCGCTTCATCAATTTTACTGGCTCGCTCGAGGTCGGCCTGCGGATCAACGAGGCGGCGGCTAAACTCAGTCCTGGACAGGTCTGGCTCAAGCGGGTATTCCTCGAGCTGGGGGGCAAGGACGGCCTGATCGTGGACGAGACCGCCGACTTAGACGCGGCGAGCGCGGCAACCGTACAGAGCGCCTTCGGCTTCCAGGGCCAGAAGTGTTCGGCGGCCAGCCGGTTGATCGTGGTGGACAAGGTGCATGATCATCTGATGGAGCGGATCGTGGGCCGGGCTGAGGGCCTGGTGGTGGGCCCCGCCGAAGAAAACCCCGACTTAGGCCCGGTGGCGAGCGCCCAGCAGGAGAACACCGTGCTCTCTTACATTGACATCGGGCAGGGCGAGGGCAAGCTGGCGCTGGGCGGGCGGCGGTTGGAGGGGAGTGGCTATTTTATCGCCCCCACCATCTTCTCGGATATCAATGTGGACCACCGGCTGGCCCAGGAGGAGATTTTCGGGCCGGTGCTCTCGGTGATCCGCGTGCCCGACTTTGACGCGGCGTTGCAGGTAGCGAACAGCACCCGCTTCGGGCTCACCGGCGGGGTATTCTCGAGGGACCGGGTGCGGCTCGAGCGTGCCAGGCGCGATTTCCATGTGGGCAACCTGTACTTCAACCGCAAGATCACCGGGGCACTCGTCGGGGTGCAACCTTTTGGCGGGTTTAACCTATCTGGAACGGATACTAAAGCAGGCGGGCCGGATTACCTGCTCAACTTCATGCAGATGAAGTCGGTGACGGAGCGGTTTTAGGTCGCTTACACAGCTCATCATGCATTTGACCAAGGCTTGGTAGCTATTGGTGCTAACCTCCTTAGGGAGTGTTAGGGAGTGTTGGATATGCGTTACATCTTCTTCATCATGCTTGCAGTTTTGGCTTTCATATCCAGTTGTGCGCCAACAGTGGTAAGTGAACCTAGCGGGGACTTTCCCATTCCATTAGGGCAGAAATGGGTCATGACCATTGACGGAAAAAACTATATATTCACTGTCACAAAGCGCGTCTCTTCGGACGATGCAGCTCAGGTCAAGTTTTATATCTACGAAGGTCAAGATGAAAAGGGAAACACGGTTGAGGCATCCTCGCTGATTGGAAAGGTTCTCAGCGTTCGCGTATTCACTATTCACATTGATACTGCCGAATCGGGACGACCGATGGGATAACCGTGCTTTCGTCTGCGACGCAGGGCTAAAAGATGGGAAGTGGGTTGGTACAGGCGATTTTCGCTCTATGTCGAGTGAAGTCAAAATGATCTACGAAGAGAAAAGTAAAGGCAAACCCTGCGAAATAAAGCCCTTGGACTAAAACTCTCCGTCGGCCTGATGTAGCCGCTTGGCCCACTCACTCCCCGGCGCATGATGCTCGCGTACCAGGGCCGCAACTTCCAAATCAAGTATCCGCCGTGCCCCGTACACCGGGTGATGCTTACGAATCTGCCAAGCTCCGTAAAATCCCTTGCGCAAAGGCTCAATCGCCACATTCGGGCACCATAGTCCGGTGAGGACGCGCTCGAGCGGGTTATAAGGCCGCAAAGCCTTCCCGGTATCGTGCAAAAGCGCGGCACGCACCACGCAGCCGGGGGCATCGGGGTAGCGCTCGAGCAGCCGCTTCGCCACCTTTACCGCGTGGTCGCGGTCGCGCGGGTCCATCGCTTTGTATAACGACACCTCCTCCACCCGCAGCTCGGCCAGCGCCCAGGCATCGTCGGGCTTGGCTAAACGCGGGCTGACCGCTTTGAACAAGCGCCCCAAACGGCCCAGCACCCTGATATGCTATCGCGGGAACTTAGCCAACCGGAGGAACTATGAACATACGTGCGTTCATCGCAGAGTTTTTAGGAGCTTTCGCCCTCGTTTTTGTGGGGGTCGGAGCCATTGCCGCCACTCAGGGCGGCGAACTTTTGACCATAGCCTTCGCCCACGGCCTAGCCATCGGCCTCTCGATTGTGGCGCTGGGGGCCATCAGCGGCGGGCACTTCAACCCCGCCGTTACCTTCGGGATGCTCATCACCGGGCGGATTAACCTGGCTGGGGCCATCGGCTACTGGATTGCCCAACTGCTGGGTGGCTTGGTCGCGGCGTTCTTCATCGGAGCGCTATACAACACCGGCGCGGTGGCGAGCGGAACCCCGGTTCCGGGGAACGGCCACACCGCGGTGCAAGCCTTGATGATGGAGATTTTCCTGACCTTCTTCCTGATCTCGGTGATCTTTGGCGCAGCCGTGCACAACAGCTACACCTTCGCCGGGCTCGCCATCGGCCTCACCATAACTATGGATATTCTCGCCGGGGGCGCGGTCTCCGGCGCGGCGATGAACCCCGCCAGGGTGCTCGGCCCGGCGATTGTGGGCGGGAACTGGGCTGACCACTGGGTCTATTGGGCCGGGCCGCTGGTGGGCGGTGGGCTTGCAGCGCTGTTGTACGACTACCTCTACGTGAAGAAGTGAAAGGCGCAAGGAGCAGAGGGTAGAGAGCTAGGGAAGCTCGTGGCACGTGGCTTGAGCCAAGTGGAAGAGCAAAAAGCAACAGGCCACAGGCCTCAAGCCCATACTTAGCCCTCGGCTCTCTGCCATCTGTATTTTCACGAATTGATGCCCGCGAGGGTTTTGGCCCGCTCGAGCACCGCGTCAAACATCTGCGCCGTCAGCTTGCCGGTGTTGGTATTCTGCCTGCTAACGTGATAACTGCTGAGCAGGATTAAGCCGCCTGGGAGGGAATACTCGGTGCCGTGCCCGAAGGGGTAGAGCGATTTGCGCAAGCTATGGTACTCCAGAAGCGCGTCGTGGGCGATTTTCCCGAGGGCCAGATAGACTCGTACCTTGGGCAATAGCGGTAGCTCCGCGTCGGTCCAGCTCGAGCAGTTGCGCAGCTCCCGCGGCAGCGGCTTGTTGTCGGGCGGGGCACAGCGCACGGCGGAGGTAATGTAGACGTGGCGAAGCCTCATCCCGTCCTCCCGTGACACCGACTCCGGCTGGTTCCCCAGCCCCGCACGGTATAAAGCCGGATATAAGAACCCACCCGAGGCATCACCGGTGAAGGGGCGCCCGGTGCGGTTGGAGCCGTGGGCTCCTGGGGCCAGCCCGAAAACCAGGATTTCCGCGTTCGGGTCGCCAAAGCCGGGGACGGGCTTGGCCCAGTACTCGTGCTCGCGGTAGGCGCGGCGTTTCTCGAGGCCCACGAACTCGCGCCACTCGACCAGGCGGGGGCAGCGGGTGCAGGTGATGAGGTTTGTGTGGAGGGTTTCTAAGGTCATCGGCGGCATTGTATTGCAAACGAACCGGAATCTTCGGCGGTGGTGTCTACATTGGAGGGATGGCTCGAGCCCGGCAATCCATCCGGCTGCGTGAATACGATTACCCCTTGGCAGGGGCGTATTTCGTCACGATTTGCACGCATAACCGCGAACATTTGTTTGGCGAAATCCACGATGGGCAGATGCACCTGAGCGAACATGGGATAATCGTGCGAACCGAATGGTATTGGACCGAGGTGGTACGGCCAAACATCTGGATGGATTCTTTCGTAATCATGCCCAATCACATCCACGGCATCGTCGCCATCCGCAACGTAGGGGCGACCCGGTGGGTCGCCCAGAGCGAGGCCGCGCCCCGCCCCTACGAGGGGGGAAATGTGATTGCGGGTTCCCTAGGAGCGATTATGGGACAATTCAAATCGCCGACCACCAAACAAATCAACTCAATACGGGGAACCCCAGAAATCAAGGTCTGGCAGCGCAGTTACTACGAGCGCATCCTCCGCGACGAGGACGAGCTCAACGCCGTCCGTGCCTACATCGAAAACAACCCTCGAGCTTGGGACACCGACGAAGAAAACGTTGCCTACAGCGGGATGTTCCCGTGCTTGCGGAAGGGCTTGCCTTCGGCCTTGGTGGAGAGCATCTCGAGGTGCCCAATCAGCAACCTGCGCGTGTCCGCCGGGTCTATCACGTCGTCAATATAGCCCCGCCCCGCCGCGATGTAGGGGTTATCAAAAGTTTTCTTGTACTCGGCAATTTTGGCCGCCCGGGTCGCCGCCGGGTCCGCTGAATGCTGAATTTCTCTACGGTAGACGATGTTTGCCGCACCCTCCGCCCCCATCACCGCCACCGCCGAGGTGGGCCAAGCCAGCACCACGTCGGCACCCATGTCGCGAGAGTTCATCGCTAGATAGGCCCCGCCATACGCCTTTCGCGTGATGAGGGTGATTTTCGGGACACTGGCCTCGGCATAAGCGTAGAGCATCTTGGCCCCGTGGCGGATGATCCCGGCGTGCTCCTGGGTCACGCCGGGGAGAAAGCCGGTCACGTCCACCAGCGTCAGGATGGGCACGTTGAAGCAATCGCAAGTGCGGATAAACCGCGCGGCCTTGTCCGAGGCATTGATGTCCAAGGCCCCGGCCATAAAGCGTGGGTTGTTCGCCACAATCCCTACGCTATGCCCCCCCAGGCGGCCAAACCCCACGATCATGTTGCGGGCAAACTGGGGTTGAACCTCGAGGAAATCGCCGTCATCGAGAAGGGTCTCGATAACCTTGTGCATGTTATAAGGCCGCTTGGGGTCAGGGTGAACCAGGTCTAGGAGCTCGGGGGTTTGACGGTCTTTGGGGTCGCCGTTCTCGACCAGCGGAGGCTTTTCCTTAGCGCTTTGCGGGAGATAAGAAAGGAGCTGACGGATCAGGTTGAGCACCGCGTGGTCGCCCTCGGCCTCGAGGTGGGCCACCCCGGAGACCCCGGTGTGCACCTGCGAGCCCCCCAGCTCCTCGAGGCTCACCTCCTCGCGGGTCACGCTCTTGATCACCTCTGGCCCGGTGATGAACATGTAGCTGTTGCCCTTGCTCATCAGCACGAAGTCGGTCATGGCCGGGCTGTACACCGCGCCCCCGGCGCACGGCCCTAGAATGGCCGAAATCTGCGGCACCACCCCGGAGTAAATCGCGTTGCGGTAAAACACCTCGCCGTAGCCCGACAGCGAGTCCACCCCCTCCTGGATGCGGGCCCCAGCGCTGTCGTTGAGACCGATCACCGGGACCCCGATCTTAGCGGCCAGGTCCATTAGATTAGCGATTTTGCGGCCGTGCATTTTGCCCAGACTGCCGCCCAGCACGGTGAAGTCTTGGGAGAACACACAGACCTTGCGCCCGCCCATGGTCCCGTACCCGGTAATCACCCCGTCCGCGGGGGCTTCTACCCCCTCCATGAGGCCGGTCTCCAAGTGCTCGGCAAAGGGCTGTAGCTCCACAAAACTCCCCTCGTCGAGCAGGTAGTGGATGCGCTCTCTGGCGGTCAGCTTGCCCGCCTGGTGCTGCTTCTGGATGCGTTCGGGGCCACCGCCCGCTTCCACCCGTTTGCGTCGCTCCTCCATCTCGGCCAGGAGTTCTTCCATCCAAGCCCGCGTGTTGTCGGCCATACCGAGACTATCTTACCAATCCGCCCCAGCGACGTTTGCCCCTCCACCTTGGCTTCACCTGACCCGGTCATAATGTTAGGTAGATAACCATGCACCCCTCCCGCCTCTCGCGCTTAGTACCCCTTGTACTGCTGCTCGCCCCGGCGGTGTGGCTGTTGCTGTTTGCGGCTCGTTATCAGCCGGGCCCGGTCCGGCCAGAAGCGCAGATAGTAACGCAAAGGGTCGTGCCGAGGACCTCGAGCCAACCCAAGCCAACTCCTCTAGCACCCAAGGTTTTGCTCTATCCGCCCCTCACCGATC
>PSMF01000104.1:0-11874 GCA_040290005.1 Meiothermus sp. | reverse complement strand
CACCCCGCCTACCCCCACCGATGCCGCCCCGCCGCCCCAACCCACTCAGCCCACCGATACCGACTACGACCCCACCAACCCGCTGATCCAGGTGGTGCTCAAATACCTCGGCCTGCCCTATGTGTACGGGGCCAGCTCCGATTTGGCGGTGGACTGCTCGGCTTTCGTGCAGAAGATTTACGCCGATCTAGGGGTCAAAATTCCCCGCACCAGCCGCGACCAATGGGCGTCTTTGGAAGCGGTCCAAGGGGCCATGCGCGAGGGCGACTTGGTGTTTTTCAGCTTCGGCGGCGGCCAGATTGACCATGTGGGTGTGTATCTTGGGCGCGGGGTGTTCGCCCACGCCAACAGCTACGGCAGCCGGGTAGTGATCGAGAGCTTGGACAGCCCCTACTACAAAAAGGTATATCGGGGAGCCAAGCGGGTCGAGACGGGCGCTCAACGCTAATTGTTGGCGAGGGTGTTGGAGGCCAGGTTGAACACGGTCTGGCCCCCGTGCCAACTCACCCTCACTTTCTCTGATAAGCCTTTAACTGTCACCACTTGTTCATCGCCCGGCATCAAATCCAAGAAGTTGTCATCCCAGACAGCGTTTTCAGCTTCAAGAAAAACCCCTTTGGTGGGGCGCTCCACCGAGGGCCGGAGTTGATTTCCTCCCATCGGCTCGAGCTTTAGGCCAGGGTCGGGGAAGCGGTAGAACTTGAACGGCTCGGGCCACAGCGCGGTGCGGGCCTGCACCTCTGAACCGGCCAGCAACCGGGCTGCGTACACGGCGGGTTCGGCAACTTTGGGATTCCACCTGCCTAGCTCGGTGGTCGCATTGGCCTCGAGCCTCACCTCACGCCGCTCCTGCTTGAGTTCCTGGCCCTCGAGGCTGAAGGCTTTGAGCTCGAGTTCAAACCGCTTTTCGTCGGTGGTGCTGTTGGTTCCCCAGACCTCCAAACCGTCTTTTCCCGATGCCAATCCCACAGTGACGGGTTTCAGCTCGCGTTTGATCGTGTAGTACGCGGGTTTGGGAATTTCGCTGGAATCTATAATGGCCCAGCTCGTTACCGGCCAGCAGTCGTTGAGCTGCCAGACGAGAGCCCCACCCACCGCGCGTCTGCCGGGCTGTCCCCAACGCCGCCGGAAGTCGCGGTAGGCGTAGCGCATGGCCTCGGCCTGGACGAACTGGGTGGCGTAGATGTACCCCTCGAGGCCCATCGGGTCACGCAGGTTGTCGGCTAAGTAAACTGCCAGACGGCGGTGTCCATCCGGGCCGGTGGTGGGGTTGAAGGCTTTGTTGTGATGGGTCAGGGTGCGGCTCTGGAAGAAGCGCTCCTCGGCGGGGATGGTGCGCTCGAGCAAGCTCAACGATGGCAGTGACTGCATCCCGAACTCGCTCACGAACCGGCCCTCGTAGCGCTTGTAATCCTGATAGGGAACCATCGGCCCGTGCCAAATCTCCCAGGTGTGGCGGTCCCCGACGGTCGGGTCGGCAGAGTCGAGCGGGCTGTAGGGGCTGCCGCGCCAATAGAGCCGGGTGGGGTCGAGCCGGGCGCAGATTTCGGGGAGCAGCCCCTCGTAGATCGCTAGGGTCTCGAACTGGTTGGTGTCCTTCCCCGGCCCGTATATGCCCACCGACTCGGCGATTTGATAATCCTCGTTGTTGCCGCACCACAGCGCGATTGAAGGATGATGGCGTAGGCGTTTTACTTGAGCTTCGGCCTCGAGGCTGACGCTTTCCATGAACTCTAGATACGCCGGGTAAATGCCGCAGGCGAACATAAAATCCTGCCAGACCAGCAGCCCTAACTCGTCGCAGGCGTTGTAAAACGCCTCGTCCTCGTAGATGCCGCCGCCCCACACCCGCAGCATGTTCATCCCCGCCTCGGCAGCCTGCCCAACGCGGCGGCGGTAGCGTTCGGAGGTGACGCGGTTTAGCAGGTTATCGTCGGGAATCCAGTTGGCTCCGCCCGCGAAGATGGAGATGTTGTTGACCTCGAAGTAAAAACTGGTTCCCGGCTCGCCCTCGACCGGCTCCTGCACCACCCGCAGACGGCGTACACCCAGTTTTAGCGACTGCTCCGCCACTGGAGTTCCGTCTCTGAGCACACTGACTTTGAGGGTGTAGAGCGGTTGTTCGCCGTGCTCGTTGGGCCACCACAGTTTGGGATCGGAGACCTCGAGCCCCACTTCACTCCGCGCTTTGGCGGGCGTATTTCTCTCCACGACGGTTTTGCCGTCCGGGTCGAGCAGGGTGAGGTGCGTCTGCAAGCCCTCGGTGTTTCCCTCCAGCTCGAGCTTCACCGGGAAAATGGCTTCCCTAAGGTCAGCCGAAACCTCGACGGGAACGTGCAACTCGGCGATGCGGGCAGCGTAGGCCTCGAGCCTTATCGCCTTCCATGGCCCCGCCGTAAGCAACACCGGACCCCAGTCCCAGCCGTAGTGGTACTGGGCCTTGCGCACGTAGAGGCGGCTGGTATCGCCGTTCCAGGACGGACGTTTGCCGCGCTGAGCTTCAATCTCACGGCCCTTGCGTAAGGCCGACTCGAACAGGAGGTGAAGCTGATTCCTCCCGGCGGTTAGCTTTCCTTTGGCCGAAACCCGCCTCGGCACGAACATATTATCGCTGTGCAGGATTTGCTCGCCGTTCAGCCAGACCGTGGCAAAGGTGTCCAGGCCGTCAAAGCAAAGGTCGAGAAACGGCAGCTCGAGCTGCTCCTGACTCACCTCGAACTCCAGGCGGTAGAGCCAATCTTTCTCCGCTACCCACTGCACCTCCAGCTCGTTCAGCCCGTAGAAAGGGTCGGGGATGTGCCCTGCCGCCAATAAATCTTGATACACGTTGCCCGGAACCTGTGCCGCAAGCCAGCCCTCGGTGGCGGCGAAATCGGCTTCCAGGGGGCGCTCGGGGTCTCGAGCTTTGAGCTGCCACCCGGTGTTAAGTTGGGTCGAGAAGTGTGCGTTCATGGATAACCCCGTTTTGTTTACTAAACTAACCCAGAGCCTATCACCGGGGTTAGGGGGCGTCAATGCGCAGCGTCGGGGACAGCAAGTTCGTTTACGGAATATAGCCGAGAGGCTATAGTGGCAAGAAGGCAGGCAAGGCCCGCCCCAAGTGATTCGGTCCTCAGCCCCTATCAGGAGCTTTCTATGCGTGTTACCGTCTGGAACGAAAACCGCCACGAGCAGAAGAACCCCAAAGTGCAAAGCATCTACCCGCAGGGCATCCACGAAGCCGTCGCCGCGCCCTTGCGGGCGGCTGGAATGGAAGTGCGTACCGCTACCCTAGACCAGCCCGAACACGGCCTGGGCGGGAGTGTATTGGACGAGACCGACGTACTGTTCTGGTGGGGCCACTTGGCCCACGGCGAGGTGAGCGATAAAACCGTGGCGCGGGTTCAACAGCGGGTTTTAGAAGGAATGGGTTTGGTGGTGCTACATTCCGGGCATTTCAGCAAGATTTTCAAGGCGCTGATGGGCACTTCCTGTGATCTCAAGTGGCGCGAGGCCAACGACACCGAGCGGCTGTGGGTGGTGTCTCCGGGCCATGCGATTGCCGAAGGCGTGGGCGAATACTTAGAGATTGCCGAAGAAGAGATGTACGGCGAGCACTTCGACATCCCCGAGCCGGACGAGACGGTGTTTATCAGTTGGTTCAGTGGTGGGGAGATTTTCCGCTCGGGGCTATGTTACGTGCGCGGTCGCGGGCGCATCTTTTACTTCCGCCCTGGACACGAAACCTACCCTACCTATCACAACCTCGAGGTGCACCGGGTGCTGGTAAACGCCGCACGTTGGGTTGCCCCGACGCCCGGCCCACAGCCGGTGCGCGGGCATTACCCAGCGCTACGCCCTCCGAAATAAAGAGGGAGGCTCGAGCACAGCTCCCCTCCTGGACGGCAAAATCTCCTCTTGAGACATCCCGTTGGTGATGCAACCTGGCGATGGTCTTTAGGGACGCAAGGCTTTGCGTCCGGGGCGGGTCAAAACAGGGATCATTCGGGCGATAAAAAACCGTCCCGGATCGCAAGTTACGCACTCACTACGGTGTCCCCCCACCCTACCCTCCCCCGCCAGGGGGGAGGAATTACCGGTTAAGCCCTTAGCTCATCGCTCATTGCTCGCTGCTTATAGCTCTACTTCACTACCAGCCCTGTCTTCGGCTCCACCACAGCATCCCCGCGACGAGCACCCCCCATCAGGATGAAGGCTCCCACCAACTGCTTGGCGTCGGTGCGGCTGTTGACGATCATGTTCATCCGCCGTCGCCGGCAGGGCCAGCGCGGCGATGAAGGCCATCTGCTGCATGGCGAACTGGATTTTGGTGGCGCTGCGGGTCTGGGAGTAGTCCAGCACGCCCTCGAGGAAGTCGCGTTCCTCGTCGCAGAGCTGCTGGATGCGCTCGAGCTGGTTCTGCACGTCCTCGATGTAAGGGTGGTCCTCGGCGGGGACGTAGCGCGGGGCCAGACTCGCCATCCGCAGGTACATCTCGCGCTTCTGCGCGGCCACAGTGTGCACCGTGAGCAGCTCGTGACGCAGCCGGAACAACTCTTCCAGGAAGGGGTCGGGGTTTTTGACCCTGCCGGTCATGATCAAGCGCTCGAGCTCGGCCACCCGGCTTGCTGGTTTTGCCACCTGGTTTTCCATGTGCCGCGACAGCACCGAGACAATCGCGTAGGAAAGCTCCGCCGAGGAACTCGGGCAGAAGCGCCCGGCCTGAATGCGCTCTAAGACCGCCCTGGTCTGCCGCGTGGCGGTGCGGGTGTCCACCGTGCCGCTGATGGTAGTGCCCTCGTGGACCGTGACCAGGAAGCGCCGCCCGATGAACTGGTTGAGCTCGCGGCGGTGGAACTGGCCTTTTTCCTGCACGCTTGTCCCGTTCTTGGCGAGCGACTCAGTGACTTGCAACATCAGGAAGATGTGGTCGGCGTAGGCGTGAATTTTGGGCGTATAACCCGGCTCGGTGCAGTCCTGGAGGGCTAAAGGGTGAAAGCGGAAGGTTCCCGAGAGGATGCGCAGGGCGTGGGCATCACACTCGGGGATGTCCAGCCAGACAAAACCACCCTCGTGGCCCAGCGGCTCGGCAATTTCGTCGGCCTTGTGGGACTCGAGTCCCTCGGGGAAACCCAGTAAACACCCATGTGTATCTCCGGTTTAGAGCAGGCCGCAATATACCGGTCAAGGGTAGGGTGAAACGCCAAAAACGTTTACCGTTGACCGCAAAACCCGGTGTTCGTAGGGACGACGGGCTCGTCGTCCGGCGCGCACCCCAACAAACATCACCAAACCACCGCCGTCATTCTGAGTCGCGTCGTCTGCGACGAAGAATCCCACACGCGCACCGAAGTCGGGGCAGCGGGGCAGGCGTGTGGGATGTTTCGCCCGCGCGGGGCAGGACATAGGGAAAGAACATTGCCGTAGGCGAGAACACCTCGCGTTCAGGACACGGTTTTTGAACGGGCAACTTCGCTGTGTTGAACGCGAGTTATGGAATCAGTAATACCTTGCCGGTGGTCTCGCGGCCTTGCAGCTTGCGGTGGGCTTCCGCCGCCTGTGAGAGCGGGAACTCGGCCCCGATGCGCACCTCGAGCTTGCCTTCGGCAGCCCAGCGCATCACATCCCCCGCGCGCTTTTCCAGTTCCTCCCTGGTCTGGAGGTAATGCCCCAGCGAGGGCCGGGTCAGAAAGAGCCCACCTTTTTGGTTCAACACCTGCGGGTCGAAGGGCGGCACCGGCCCGCTGGATTGCCCGCACAGCACCATCATTCCCCGCACCCGTAGGCTGCTCAGGCTACCTTCCCAGGTGGTCTTTCCCACGGAGTCGTACACCACGTCGGCTTTTTTGCCCTGGGTCAGCTCCTTGACGGCTTCGGAAAAGCCTTCGTAGGGCAGCACGTGGTCGGCCCCTGCACCTTTTGCCAAGGCCCGCTTTTCCTCGCTGCTGGCAGTGGAAATTACCCTCGCTCCCAGCATCTTTGCCATCTGGATCAGCAACAGCCCGAGCCCGCCCGCTCCGGCGTGGACCACACAGGTCTCACCCGCCTTCAGCGGATAGGTGCTGTAGACCAGATAATGCGCGGTCATGCCCTGGAGCATCGCCGCCGCCGCGATTTTGAACTCCAGCGATTCGGGAATTTTCACGAGTTTATCGGCGGGGACGTTCACATACTCGGCATACGCGCCCAGGATATTGGCATACACCACCTTGTCGCCCGCTTTGACGTTGGTTACTCCGTCTCCGACGGCTTCCACCGTCCCTGAAGCCTCTTCGCCCAGGGTGAAGGGTAGGTTGACGGTGTACAGCCCCGAACGCTTGTACGTGTCAATAAAGTTCACCCCAATCGCGTGAACTTTGACGAGCGCTTGACCCTCAGCCGGGGTGGGGGTGGGGATGTCCTCGAGCCTCATCGCCTCGGGGCCGCCGGTTTGGTGGACACGGATGGCTTTCATAGCGATAGCTTATCGCTGTTTGGATACAAACCACCTGGGTTTAGCGGGTTTTGAAGGGCAGTTTGCCTGCTGCCTCAGCCCCGCCCAGAACTTGCACCAGGGCCTCGAGGGTCGGCGTGCGAAAGCCATACGTCACGAACGCAGGTTTCTTCAATGTTAGGACGTGGTACGGGTTCCACATTGCGACGTGGACGGCGGGTTTGCCCAGTTTGAAAGCGTGGAGCAATAGATTTGCTTCGGCAGGCTCGAGCGGGTCGCGTCCCACCGAAACCACCAGCAAGAAGTCGGCTTTTTTTGCGGCGGCATCGAGCCTCCCCGCATATTCCTCAGCATTTTTGGGATCGTAGACGAACTGTGAAACTTTAGGAAAATGCTTTTCGAGCAACTTGGCAAAGTCAGAAACAGCTAAAGTCTCGCCATATGGACCTGCCGAAAAGGTGCTCCCCGCCGAGATAATCAAAACGTTTTGGCTGGGGGTTGGGCGTGTGGGTTTGCGATAAGCGGTAATGCTTTTTAGCGCTACTTCGTCCATCAGAGCGCGGTCTTTGGCGAGTTGAGTTTTGCTGTAAGGGCGCGGTTTGCTGGGGAAACGCCGGGCGGCTTCAGAAAGACGCTCGAGACTTTTCTCGGCTTGCGGGGCGGAGATTTTGCCCTTGTCTAAAGCTTCGGCGATGGCCTCGAGCTGCGCCGTGTGAACCTCGGACTTGCCCAGCGAGAGAATCATGTCTGCTCCGGCGGCGATGCTCTTAGCGGCGGCCTCACCCACGCTGTATCGCTTGGTAATGGCCTGCATGTCCAGCGCGTCGGTGACGATGATTCCTTCGTAGCCCATGCCATCGCGTAGCAGGCCGGTGAGGATTTTGCGCGAAAGCGTGGCGGGGTCTTTTTTGTCGAAGGCTGGGAAAACGATGTGGGCACTCATCACCGAACCAACCTTGGATTTGGCGGCTTTGCGAAAGGGAAGAAGCTCGGTGGAATCCAGTTCTTCCATACTTTTGTCCACCGTTGGCAAGTCCAGGTGCGAGTCGAGTGCGGTATCCCCGTGCCCTGGAAAGTGCTTCACCGAGGCCATCACGCCCGTGTTCTCCAAACCCTTGGCCCAGGCCAGCGCTAACTTTGCCACTTTTTTCGGGTCAGCGCCGAAGCTGCGGTCGCCGATCACCGGATTGCGCGGGTCGGTGTTTACGTCCACCGAGGGCGCGAAATTCCAGTTGATGCCCAGAGAAATCAAGCCACGACCCACTGCCGCACCAACCGCCTCGGCTATCTTCGCGTTCCCGACTGCACCTAAAGCCATCGGTGCGGGGGCCAGGGCTAGCTCGAGCACCCGCTGCACCGCCCCACCCTCCTGGTCTATGGCGATGAGCACGTCAGGTCCGAGCACCCCTCGCAGCTCATCGGTCAAACGTCGCACCTGAGTCGGGTTCTGAATATTCCGCCGAAACAAACAGACTCCGCCGAAGCGGTATTTCTTCAGATGTTTACGGGTTCCGGGCTCTAGCGACGGGCCGGGGATGTCCACCATCGTCATGCGAGCGGCAGTTTGCTGGGATTTGGTCATGTTCCCTCCAAGGTCTCTTGACGAAATGCTACTTCAAATTATAGCTTCTTGGGTAGAGTAAAACTTCAAGGAGTCGGAGTGTCTGAACCCAGCATGGTCATCCTCGAGCGACTGCACCACGGCCTGATCGCCTCGTGCCAGCCGGTGCGGGGTGGGCCTTTGGACCAGCCGCATTTAGTCGCGGCACTTGCCCAGGCCACCGAGGCGGGTGGGGCGGTGGGGCTGCGGATCGAAAGCTTGGCCGACTTAGGGGCCGTCCGCGCGGTGACGAAGCTTCCCATCATCGGCTTGGTCAAGCGTGAAATACCCGGTTCTCCCGTCTATATCACGCCGGAGCTTCCCGATGTCGAAGGGTTGGCCGCCCTGGGAGCCGACATCATCGCCTTTGACGCGACCAATCGTCCCCGTCCAGTGGAGGTAAAAACCCTGGTGGACGCGGTTCACGCCCACGGCTGCTTGGCCATGGCCGACTGCTCGACCCTCGAGGAGGGCCTGGAAGCGCATCGCCTGGGCGCCGATTTTGTGGGTTCTACGATGTCGGGTTACACCGAGTATTTGCCGAAGCTTTCCGGCCCGGATTTGCGGATGGTGCGGGAGCTTTCGCAGCGTGGAGTGCGGGTCATCGCGGAAGGGCGCATTTCTACCCCGGAAGAGGCTCAAAGGGCGCTCGAGGCCGGGGCTTTCGCCGTCACCGTGGGCACTGCTCTGACCCGCATTGAGATCATTACCGAGGGGTTCGTGAGGGCCTTGCGCCCTCGTCCAACCGAGTCCAAGGGAGGGGAATTGTGAAACACAAGTGGTTGTTCGGATTGGTGGCCGTGCTGGGGCTCGCCTCGGCCCAGTCCACCGAGGTCACGCTGCTGTTCTGGCCGGGCCCTGAGAGTGAGGCCATGCAGAAGGCCCTTGACGCCTACAACTCCGGCCAGGGCAAAACCGACGGGGTTTCGGTTAAGCAGATTTTGTTCTCCCGCGAGGGCTACTTCGACAAGGAACTCACCGACCTGGCGGCGGGTTCTAAGGAGTTCGACATGGCCCTCGTCACCACCTACACCCTGGGCCGCTACGCCCCGTACCTGTCGCCCCTCGACAGCTACCTCAACAAGCAAAACCTGGGCGCCTTCATCCCCTCGGCGGTGAACTCGCTCAACTTTGGCGGCAAGCAGTACGGCGTCCCCACTGACGTTTCCAACCACTTCACCTACTACCGCAAGGACCTCGTAGATCGCTTGCTCAAAGACACCGCCTGGCAAGCCCGCTACCGGCAGATCAGCCAGCGGGTGTTGGGCAAGGCCCTCTCGCCGAAGCCCGCCGACCAGTGGACCTGGGACGATTTTATGGCGACGGCCCTATTCTTCACGAAGTCGCTCAACCCCGACTCCCCCACCGTCTACGGCGCGGCGCTCCAGATGAAAAACCTGCTGTTCAACGTGATGATCTGGCAGAGTACCCTGGTCTCCTACGGCGGCAACCTCTACGACAAGGACGGCAAGCCCACCATCGACTCCGACGCCGCTCGCAAGGGCCTCGCAGTCTACACCACCCTGTTCAAGAACCGCGCCACCCCGCCGGGCAGCACCAACTACGAGTACGCCGAGGCCAACGAGGCGTTCCGGGGTGGGCAGGTCGCCACCATGCTCCAGTGGTCGGCGGCCTTCAACGAGCTTTCCGACAAGGAGAAGTCGCCGCAGGTCTTTGACAAAGTAGCCTTGGCCCCCATGCCCGCCGGGCCACAAGGACACAAGACCCACGTCCACAGCCTCGGCATCGGGGTGAATAACGCCTCGGAGAAGAAGGACGCGGCGGGCAAGTTCATGGCTTGGCTGGGCAGCGAGGCGGCGATGAAGGTCTACGCCGAGGCGGGCGGGCTGCCCCCGGTGGGAAGCGTGCTGCGCGGGTTGGCTTCCAAACGACCCGAATTCCCCCTGGTGGCCGACCACATCAACAAGTACGGCTTCGTGGTAAACGGTGGCACGGCGGCTTACGCGGTTCCGGTGTACACCGCACTGGCCCAGGAATTCTCGGCAGTATGGGCCGGAACCAAGAGTGTGGACGACGCGCTCAAGGCCGCCACCGAAGCCATGACACGGCTGTCTACTCAGAAGTAAGT
Source organism: Meiothermus sp. (assembly GCA_040290005.1). Taxonomy (GTDB): domain Bacteria; phylum Deinococcota; class Deinococci; order Deinococcales; family Thermaceae; genus Meiothermus. The sequence continues at coordinate 1,773 of PSMF01000104.1, read as the reverse complement.
CTCATGAGCGACTGGTGCGGCTCTCTCCCCCGACCTCTCCCTCGACGTCGAGGGAGAGGAGTTCGAGCGTCAGCGAGAACGGGGGAGGGAGTGCGCCGGGAAGGGCGATAGCAGTGCACGTCTCCAACGGGCGAATCGCACAAGTGCGGGCCAAGCGGCGGGGCCTCGAGCCTGCCGTGTGGTTGCTCGTCGCCCCGCTCCTGCTGTTCCTGCTCCTCACCCTGGGGTTCCCGCTCGTCGCCAACCTGTTCTATAGCCTCACCGACCTGAGCTTTCGCAACCTGCGCTCGCCAGAGATTACGGGACTGGGCAACTTCGGCAACGCCCTGCGCGACCCGACCTTCTGGGGCGGCCTGGGCTTCAGCCTGCGGTTCGCGCTGGCGGCAACCTTTTTCGAGGTGTTGCTGGGGCTCTTGATGGCGCTGGCTTTCCAGCCCATTTTGGAGCGCCACCGCCCACTTTTGGCCTTGCTGCTCCTGCCGATGATGGTGGCCCCCGCGCTTCTCGGCACGATGTACCGGCTGATCCTCAACGACTTTATCGGGATCGTGCCGGATTTGGCCTCGAGGCTAGGTCTCTTCGTCAACTTCCTCACCCCGCCGCTGGCCAGCCCGACCCTCGTCGCCATCGAGGTCTTGCAGTGGACGCCGTTTGCCCTGCTGATCCTCTACACCGCCCTTCAGGGCATACCTGGCGAGCTGCACGAAGCGGCCAAGGTGGACGGGGCGAACGGCTGGCAACTGTTGCGCTTCGTGACCCTGCCGCTTTTAGCTCCGGCGCTTGCTATCACCGCTTTTATCCGATTTATTGACTCGTTTCGGGTCTTCGACCACATCATGGTCCTCACCGGCGGCGGGCCGGGGACTGCTACGACGAGCATCAGCATCTACATCTACCTTCAGTTTTTCCGCAACGACGCGCTGGGAACGGCTATTGCCGCCTCACTGTTTTTACTGCTGCTGGCGCTGATTCCCCTGGTTATCTCCATGCGTGTGGCGCTGCGGGGGTGGGGCCGTGCGTAAGAGCTTCGCCCCACTAGAAATCCTGCGCTGGGCGTTTTTCGCGCTGGTGGTGCTGGTGTTCAACTTCCCCCTGCTCTTCACCGCCACCACCTCATTCAAGCGCACCCCGGAGATCACCGCCAAGGTCTGGCTGTTCGCCCCGACCCTCGAGCACTACCTGAAAATCTTCACCGACCGCAGCCTAGACTTTCCCCGCTACCTCCTCAACAGCATCAGCATCTCACTCGGCGGAACCCTGATCGCCGTCGCCGTCACCCTCCCCGCCGCCTACGCGATGGTGCGGTTCGGGCTGTGGCGCGGTAGCCTCTTGCCGTTGGTGACCAACCTGCGGGCTGTCCCGCTCGTCATCTTCGCCATCCCTTTCTACCTGATGTTCCAGGCCGTGGGGCTGCTCGACACCCGCACGGGTCTGGCGATCATCGCCGCGGTTATCAACGTGCCGCTGGCCCTGATTCTCTTCGCGGGTTTCATCCAGGACTTCCCTCCCGAGATCGAGGAGGCCGCGCGGGTGGACGGGGCGGGGACCCTCGAGGTCTTCCGCCACATCATCGTGCCGCTGGCGATGCCGGTGGTGGTGGCGGTCGCCATCCTGAGCTTTATCTACTCCTGGAACGAGTATCTGTTTGGCCTCATCCTCACCACCAAGAACGCCACCCCGGTGACGGTGGGCTCGGCGCTCTTCATCACCTCCTGGGGGGTGCGCTGGGGTGAGATCGCGGCGGCGATGACCGTTTCGGCCTTACCCCCCCTG
>PSMF01000103.1:0-11982 GCA_040290005.1 Meiothermus sp. | reverse complement strand
CGGTTATCACCGCCGGGGGGACCCCTGGAAGGAGGAGCGCTTTAGCGACGGGTAGTGCAGCTTCCCCGAGCGGCCACGGTAGAGGCCATACTGCGGGTTCTGACATCCTCCCCGTCGCCTCGCCATGGCGGGGCGAGAACAGGGGTTCCTACACGGAAGTTTCCAGGTTGGAGTCTGTATGAGCCGAAGCCCACACCTTTGCTCCATCCAGCCCCTTCCCCACGGAAGGAGCCTGACCCTCATCGGGTCGGGCCGTGTCAGGCGGCCCCTGGCGCAGCAGTCCAGCCGCTACGCTAGTAGATTGTCATTATGGTTTTACAGGGTAAAGTCGTGATAGTTTGGTGCGTGCATCAGTCGCTCCGAAGCGCCAATGGACCTGCACCTGCTCGGCGTTCCGCTTCTCTTCCCACGCCGCGACCTCGCGCCGGACGCTGGCGAGGTCACCTAAGCGGCGATCCAGACATTGCTTCATCAGCACCGCCAGTTCGACTTCGGCGACATTCAGCCAACTCCCGTGCTTGGGGGTGGGGTGGAACTCGATCTTGCGCGCGATCCGGCGCGCCTCGGCGGCCGGGAAGGCCTCGTAGAGGGATCCCAAGCTGGAGAGCGTCGAGGCCCGGGCCTAGCGGGTCTATGGGGAGCTCGGGAACGTGGCTTGAGGGGCGGGGCGTCGAGCACGTCCCGCCACAGGCCCGAATCAGCTTCCATGGAGCAGTTCAGCCACACGTTGGTCCCCGGCAGGGTGATCGGCTCGGTTCCGCCCATGATATTGGGATGCAGCGGGATGGTGGGTTGCACTCGCCAAACTCTTTCCCCGGCCGGAGCCTTCTAAGTCTCGATCGCCTTCGGCATAACGATCAGGTATTCCTGCCCCTCGCCCCCTCTAGACTCCCTCAACCGGGCTACGGCCTCCTCGTAGTCGATCAAAGTAACCTCGTGCTCGCCCAGGAACTGGTACTGGGCGAGGTATCCCTCGAGCACACGGTTACGGCTAACCAGGAGCTCCAACGCCGGGATCGTTAACCGCAGCTCGTGTTCGACGGATGCCTGCTCGCGCAGCACCACCTTCGGCAAGGAAACGTGGATGCCGCGGCGTTGGTGCCACGCGGGCATCGCCCCGCGCAATTCCTCGATCCAGGCTAGGCCTTTGTGTGTTCCGTTGGCGTAGTCCAGCCACTCAACCAGCGCCGCCAGGGGTACCTTCGGCGCATAGTCAGAGTAAAGGAAGCGCTCCGGGTGGTCTCCAATCAACATTTCGCGGGCGATTCGGCGGGCCTGTTCATTCCAGGTCCGGAGGGTTTCGCCGAGGTCGCGGTGCGCCAGCTCGATGTTACCCAGGATGGCGTAGCAACGGGCATGGGCTAGGGCAGCGATGAGGTAGTACTCGAGAAAGGAGAGGGCAAGCTCAGCGGTTTCGGCCTCCTTGAGCCGCTCCTCGTATTGGTGGGCACTGCTGGCTAGGGTGAAGCGGGCTTGGTTGAGCATGGTCAGGCGCTCCTCGGGGGAGAACTCAAGGACCCGCGTCAGGTCGCTAAGGGCCGCCTTCAGTTCGGCCCGTCCGCGCAGCTCGAACAGCTCCCGCAGCTCCTGCACCTCTGCGCCCAGCTTCTGCAAGTAGCGCTCCATGGCGCTGAGCTTAGACCCCAAGAAGGCGAAGCCCGCCGCACTGACTGCCAAGTGTAGCCCGGAGAGGAACATGGTCTGGCTTGCCAGGCTCAGGATCTGTCTGTTCGTGGCCTCCAGCGACCCCAGCCGGGTGAGGATCTCCTCCATCTGACGGTTTTCCAGGAACTGCTCGGCTAGGCCCAGCCAGTCCATGGTCACGAGGTCCTGGGCCATCCTTAGCGCGTTGACTGGCTCCAGGATGGCCGCGATCTGCCCTACCCTGTCGGTACTCGCGGCCCAGCGCAACACTCCGCCGCTCAGGTCGAGACGGCCTAAGAGGAATTCCCGAATGAGCTCATCAGGGATCTGGTTCAGGATGGTCAAACCAAAGGGTGCCATAAGCCATGCCTATTCTAGTTCAATATGGCGTCAGGCCATACCACATTTCTCACCAACAGCATTTGGCGGCCAGCCTTAGCTTCCCAGCACTCCGTCTAGCCACCGGTCAATCTTCGCCCTCAGCTTCTTGGAGCAGTTCGTATGCGAACGTATAGCTTTGAGTAAGTTCACCTGTTCACGCTTGCGGGTGTCTAGGTTCAACCGCAACCAGCGAACGATACGATACAGCAATCGCCAGCGCAGGCTCATCAGTGGGCGAGCAATCTGTTCGAGCAGCCAAGCAGAGGCGTGGGGGTGTCGGGCTAGATTGGCACTTAGCGCATAACCCGCCTGGTGGTGTAGGGCTTCCAAAAGTGCTGCAGAGCTGCGTGGATGGGCACTTAAGGCTGGCCAGAGCTGGCGGTGGGGCAGGAGGAATTGCAATGCGTCCTCCGGAGTGTTTGGGTCGGCCAGCACTCGCTCCCAGGCCTCGGGGAGGCTCGAGCGGGCCAGAACCGTCAGCACCTTGGGGGCAAGCTCTTGCCGCTGGAGGATGTTTTTCACCACGCCGGGCTCACGATCCGCAGCCAGAATCTCCATAAGCTCGCCCTCAAGGTCGCTCCGCGCCGCCACGGCCGAGCGAACCCTCGGGGAGAGGTCGAATGCCAGGCTTCGCTTTGCGGTAAGCGGAAGTTCGGGGTTGCCAGCCAGGGCCAACCGCACCGCTTCGCTGGCTGAGGCGAGGAAACGTTTGAGGCGACGCGGATCCAAAGGCTGTGTAGCTTCAAGGGCATCCAGCATCTCGATGCGCTGGCGTACCTCGGGTGCTAGGTCGTCACGGTGCTCCAGCATTTCTCGGTAATCAAGGTCCTGCGCCAGAGCTTCGAGCACACCAGGCGGCGTTCTTGGGTTGCAAACGAGGGCCTCGAGCAGAAAAGGATGGCCGTGCTGGTGCAACCGGATCAAAACCCGCGGCGGGGTTTGGGGAGAGGTCGCCAGGATGCGTAGCTCGATGAGCGCGCATCGGTCGTAGCCTTGCTCGGCCTCTTTGCTGAGAGCACTGTAAAGCTGATGAAAATCGCTACGAAGGCCGGGGATGGTCTGGATAACATGCTCACGGTCCTGCTGGGGGCAGGCTGGGTGAGCCGCCGCTAACTGCTGCACAAGTGGATCAGGATCGTGCGCGGCTGCGGCAACCGCTTCTGCGGAAAGGGCGAGCGAGAGAAGCGCAGCTCGTCGAACCGCAGGGCTCTTGTGCCGGAGCTCACCACCAGTGGCCGCAAGCCGGACTAGAGGGTGGGGGTCCTGAGACAGCCTCCTCCGCACGTCAGCAGGTGTGGCAAAATGGGCAGCAACCTCCAGGCGCACGAGAGGATCGGCTTCGTCAGCGAGACGGCTCAGCACTGCGGCAGAAGTTTTGAAGTGACGGGCTACCTTGCGGCGCAGCCGGATGTTAGGCCACTCGGCCATCTGGGCAAGAATCTCCGTTGGGATCCGTCGCTGCTCAACGAGGGAAAGTCCGATTTCTTCATTCCACTGGTTGCGCGCAAGGAGGCGAATTGCCTCGTCGGTGAGCCTTGGGTTGGTTGCCAGTGCCTCCCTTACCTCCCAGTCGGGGTCTGTGGCGAGTTTGGTCATCAAGCGGGTATTGAGGGCGGGGTTGAGCGCAACTCGAGCCCGCAAGCTGCTGTCCGGGTCATGGGCGAAGCGGAAGAGCACCTTTGGGGGTGTGTTGGGGTGCGCCGCGAGCAGTTTTTGGACAGCGGCCTGCTCTGCCAGTTGCTCGAGAATGGTTGAGGGAGCCTGGGGGTGACGGGCTACTAGATTGGCCCCGCCGTTGGCGGCCACGGCAGCAAACACCGCCTCGCCTGTAGCGTGCTCGAGGACCCGCCGCTGCACCCACGGTCCAGATTTGGCCAAAGTAACCAACGCGGCCTCGTCGAGCGGCTGGCCAGCCAAGAATTGCCTGAGAATTTCGAGGAAGTTTTGAGGTAGGCTGGGGTTACGGCACGCCCGCTGCCGCACTGTGGCGGATGAGTGCCCGGCGAGACGGATGAGCACATCGCCCGGTGTGGCCGGGTCGGCGGAGAGGCTAAGAGGTTGCTGACGGCGCCGGGCGCCGATTCGCTGTTGAAGTATGGCGGTGGCTGTCCTCCGCACCTGCGGATCATCCGACAACTGAGCCCGGCGTAGATCTCGCAAGGACACAGAGGGATCCTGCAGTGCCTCAACAGTGAGCTTTTGCGGCCGAGGGCTATTTCCACTGCCCCTATTAGGTAGGGTATCCATCGGCGGATCTTGTGCAGGGTTCGGGTCTTCGGCGCTCATTCCGCAAACTCCACGACGACCTCTACGCGCTCGTTTACCGGGTCCCTCGGACTGCCCGCGTTTCCGTTGAAGCGTACCTGGCCTCCACGTCCAGCGACGGCAAGCTGCCAAGCCAGGATTCCTCCCTCGCGAGTTAACACGTCCGCTACTGCAGCTGCTCGAAGAGCCGATAAGCTCCAGCTCTCCTGCCTTCCCTCGAAGGGTGGCATCGTGTGGCCCTCTACCCTAATCCGTCGCCACCGCAGCTCGGACCTTAGGGCGCGGGCGAACTCGAGGAATACAACCCGACCCTGAGGGGTAAGAACAGCCGTTCCCGGTTTGAACATCTGTACCCGGCGCCCAGGGAAAGCCCAACGCTGGGCTCCGGGTGGGTCGTTGCGCAGCTTGGGGTCAAGGAGTACCGGCCGCTCACTGAAGGAAGCACGCTCGATGGCAGCACGTACGGCTTCCTGGGCATTCTTAAAGCGGACCTGCTCCCAGCCGGCCTGACCCACCGCCAGTAGCGCCGCCAGAAAGAAGATCATGATGAATACCAGGTTTAGCGTCAGGTCCCCGAAGGCAATATAGGGGTTGAGCTCTTCCTCCCGGCGAGCCCGCATCTAAACCTCCTGAATTGGCTCCACGGCGGCAGGCTGGTGGGGTGGGACCAGCCGCTCGTCCAACCGCTGCAGGCTTTGGGCAAGCCGGTCTGTGTGTTCGCCGAGGTAGCCTACGGCCTCCTTGAGGGCCAACGCCATACGGTACAGTTCCGCTTTAGGCTCCTGGAGCTCACGGCTCAACAGTTCTTCCAACCGGGCCAGCCTTGTATCGAAGAGTTCACGGAATTTGGTGTTGTCCTGCTGGGCCCGTAGGGCCTCCTCCCGGAAGACCTCAGCAGTGCGATCTAAACGCTCAGATACCCCGAAAACGCCATCCAGGGCTTTCTCGGTACCCTTTTGCACGGTAGCCTGAAGGTCATCAATGCGATGTAGCTGCCCGTCGAGTTGGGCCACAAGCTCGCGAGTAGCGGTCTCGAATTGGCCAGCGAACATCCTTTGGGCATTGGCAAGGTTTCGGCCCGACTCGGCTAACTGGCCACCCGCTTGGCTTAGCGTTTGCGTAGAAGCCTGTAAGCCCTGTTGAACCTCGGTGGATAGCTCGGCCAGTCGCGCCATATTCGTCCCAAGATCGTCGGCCGTGCGCTTCAGCAGTGCATCGAATTGGCCTAGCGTATTGCTGAAGATTTGCTGAAAGTCCTTTGCCACCTGGGCGGACCCCTTCAGCGCTCGGATCTGGGCCTCCAGGGCTTCCTCGATAGAACGGGGGAGCAGGGCCGGGGCGAGCTGCTGCAACAGCGTGCGCTCGAGCCGCTCCGCAAAACGGGCCTGCCGGTTGCCCCACCACCCAAGCACATAACTAGAGACCACCGCCAGCAAGATACCCCACATGCTGGCCCCGAAGGCCCCTTGCATAGCCCCAATCGTCACGCCTAGCTCTCGAGCCAGTTGCTCCGGACCAGTAGCCCCAGCAGCTTTCTGAACCTGCGGGGCTAAGCTGCTTAGCGTTCCCGCCAACCCACCTACGGTGCCAAGCAGGCCCAGCAGCATGAACAGGTTTGGCAGGAGCCGGCTCTGGCGAGGCAGCAGGTCTTGCCGCAAAACTGCGGCAAGACCTGGCTCCAGAGCTTGCGGCTGACGGCTGCTCTGGCGTACCACCAGAGCAGCCTCGCGTACCAGACTGTCCCCTTCTCCTACAGCGGCTTCGACCTCTTCCCATTCCAGCGGCTCCTCCGCTTCGGGGTCGTAGCCAGCTAGCAGCCCTTGCAGCCGCCCAAGGCGGCCCTCCTCCTGAGAGAGGTGAACATGGGCTCTGATCAGCTGGACACCCAATCCAATTGCCAGCAGCACCATGAACCCTAGCACCAGCCAACCTTCCGGGGTCAGGGCCAGCAGGGTGTGAATAAGGGCCGCAACCAGCTCCACTAGACAACCTCCTCGAGCCCCTGGAATACCGAGTAGGGTTCAGCAAAGGGATGTTTGGGGTCTTCAGGGTAGAAGTCACAGGTGAAAGCCCGAGCGGCAGCTTCCTCCAAGGTCGAGCCTACCCGCCCGCCGCACACCAGGCAGTAGTAGCCGGATTGCTCGAAGTAGCCGCCCTTAGGCCGTGGATCGCCCTGCTCCTTCCACAGGCGCTGGATCATGACCTGGTCCGGCGGGAAGGCGTCGAGCACGGCTTGGAGAACCTCTTTCTTGTCGCGATGCCACGCCATGAAGGCCCGCACGGCGTCCTTGGTGTCCCAGTCCTTGAGCGCGCGGAAACTCCCACCCATCAATGCCTGGCTCAGTTCCTCGACGTAGCCCCGCGGGCCCTTCGCCTTGAGGAGGTCCTCGATGGTCTGGTCTACCCGGGCCTTGAGCACCGCGGCCGCGTTGGGGATGGGCAGGTTTTGTGTGTCCTCGCGGGCGAAGGCCAGCACACGGGCCGCTTTGGCCAAGGTGTTGGGCAGATAGCGGCGAGTCTCCTTGACCCCTAGCCGCTCCGGCCAGTCCAGGACTAGGCGCCCCCCCTCCAGCCGCACTACCCCATGGATCAGCGCCATTAACAATCGTTGCTGGGCCTCGGCTAGGCTCAACCGTTCCTTGTCGCTGATAGGGGTCCAGTCAATATCGAGCCGCTTGCGGGTGAAGTAGGTCGGGAACGTCGTAGCCTTAGCCCCGCCGAGCGCGTTAATCACCTCTGGAGCTCCCCGCAACGAAAATTTATGCTTTTCCTCGAACATCACTAAGCGAAATGGGTCATCGATTTTAACCTCACGCGCCGGAGGAAGGGTATTGCGCCACGATTGCAGCGCCCGCCGTAGCAGTTCGCCTGTTTCTCGGGCCAGCAGCAGCTTGCGCGGCATGATCGGGCGGTCTGGGCTGCGCTGGCCAAGGGCGTCGTCAACGGGCAGGAACAAGCTGGCCTTTTGTGCGGCGCTGTAAGCCTCCTTTTCGGGGTTGAAGCTGGGGCTGGCCATAGCCCGTAAGCGGTCCTCCAAGCTTTTGTCGCTGGCGCGGAGCCCGGCGAAAGCCGACAGAGCCAACTCCTCCATACGCTGGGTCCATTCCTTGGGGAAGGGGGGCTCAGTAGGGGTAGGGGCCTCCCGGAGCCAGTCCTGCCCGCCCGAAGGAACCAGGGCATGAGGCAGGTCGGACCAGCTTGCTACCAGGCGGCGGGCCAACTCCTCCATCGCCTTGCCCTCAAGGAGCCTGCCCAGCTCCTCCTCTAAGGTGCCACCGGGACCCGGTCGGTACAAAGCCAAGCCGTTGAACTCAGCACCGCCGCGCCCGTCAAGCTGCAAGTAGCGGTTGTTGAGCTCTTGGTAATAGAGATCCAGCCGCAGCCGCAAGCTGGAGAGTCGTCGCTGCACACGTTCGATCTGCTCCTCCAGGAGTGTGATCAACCCTGGTTCAGCGTGACGACCGTTGGGGCCATCCTGAAAAACCTCCACCAGCTTGCGCTCGAGGCGGGCTTGCTCCTCGTCTTTAATCGCCCTGCTCAGCTTAGGGACCAACCGTTCGGCCGCTTTGCCATGCAGCAGGAAGAAGCGCAGCAACGAGTTGGCACGGAGGCTACGCATACGCTGAAGGAGGGTATCCACGTCGGAGGAGCGTACCTCTTTAGGGCTCCACTGCCGCAATTCGCTCAATTGCCGGCGCACCTCGCCAAGCAAAGCCTCTAAAGGCGCAGGGCCAGTGTAATAGTCTCCCAATTGCTTTTGCACCTGGGCCAGCATCCGTTGCATCACACGCTGTACCGTCTGGCTGCGGTTCTCCATGACCGTGCGTGTGACAATTCCCTTCAGGCCCTCACCCGGGCGCTCGAAGGCCGAACGCCACTCCCGAGCCACCTTCTCGGCTTCCTCTGGCCGCTGTCGGGCCGCTCGCAGTAGCTCGTTGTGCTTGGCCTGTAACTGCTGGCGCACGTCACCGCCGCCTTCATCGACGAGGAGATCTTCCAGCAGTGCCTTAGGGGTGAGCTTAAGCTCCTGCTCGGTAATGTCCTGGGCGTCTAGATCAATCTTGCGTTCCTTCCATTCCCGTAGGGCATGGGCCATCATCCGGCATTTGGCGGCCTCCACAATGCGCCGCACGGGATACTCGACGCTCGCCATACCGAAGCTGGCGAAGTTGAAGGTAAGGCCTTCCTTAGGGTCGGCGATGCCGCCGTTGACCACCTCAGCCATGGGGTCGGCTTCGGGAACAAAAACGTTGAGGAAAATGCGGTCTGCCACCACCTGGACGAGCCGCTCCTGATCCTCTTGGGTGTTCTCCCTGGGACGGACAAGGTAGATCACGTCGTAGGGGAGTTGGTCGGGCCTCAGCACTGGCTGGGTGTGAGGATAGTCCGGGTAGCGGATGTCCTTAAAGCGTTCCTGGTCAGTGTAGTTCTGATACTGGTTAAGCTCGATAAGGGCATGGTAAGCATTGGCCTTATGCTCCTCGGCAAGCCCTTTGGCGTTAGCTACCGAGTTGTTATGTTGAGGATGGGGGATTGTGAAAATGCCCAGGACCCGTTCGTTCTCCTTCTGGGCGAGCGAGCGCAACAAAATGCCCATGTCACCCGCAGTGCCACTGCAAGTCCCTCCGGAGAGGGTACCGACGACGAAGATGCGCAGGGCCTCGTGGTCGGCTACGCTCACCTCAAACGATGACTGCTGGGTAACCCCTTCGTTGAGCGTCTGGTTGGCACTGGCGACCGTGAGGTTGCGCAGTTGGCTCATGCGCTGCTCGAGGGCGGCCCGCACCATCCGGAAATTGTTGGGGTACAACAGTGCGAGGCGTCCGACCATGCGAATGTGGCCAGCACCCTCCATAATCGCTCCCGAAGGCAGCTTGCGCAGGGTGTCGAGGTCGGCCCATTTGGTAAGGGCAATGCTGTCGTCGTAGGCCTCGGGGTTGGTAAGTATCTGCCCATACTCGGTGCCGTTCAGGCACAACGTCCGGAAGTCATCCGGGTCCAGGCGGCTACTCAGCGAGGGATCGGTCTCGAGGGCCAGAAATTTCACCCAAGGGGCTCGGCGAGAGCTGCCGAGCTCCCACTCAATGCGCTCGGCTAGGGCGTCCAGGATGCGTGTGCCGGTGCTGCCCAGGCCGACTACCAGGGTCTTGTAAACACGCAACGTCTTCATGACTTGCCTCCAACACGGCCAGCGATGGCTACGAGGATCTGACTGAGGAGTAGGGTAACCATAGCCAAGCCAGCTGCGGCCGCCAGATTGGCATTGAACAGGGCGTAAAAGCCGAGAAAAAAAGCTGATAGTCCGACCACCATCCCCGCAGAGATTGCTCCGACCTTCGCGGCTCGTACGGGTTCTTGTCCAGCACCAAAGGACAAATGGCTAATGCCCAAGGCTAAAAGGTACCAGACTACCAGAAGCCCGAACACCGCGAGCCAATAATCCAGCAGCCCCATGGGAGAGATAAGGTCTTGAAAGGTCGTCGCGAGATCCATATGATCAGGCCTCCTTCTCGAAGCGAACACGGGTTTCTACGGAGTAGTGACGAGGGATGCGCCGCTCATCCATTACTTCCCCTTCGAAGACCAGCTGGTACTCGGCCCCATCTTGGGCCGGTAACCGTTCATTTGGCGAGGGTTCGCCATTAACAGTAGCCAGCCGCAGCTCAATCGCTTCCACCTTGAGTCCGTGGCCGTCCTTGATCAGGCGGGCGATCTCGGCTGGCGGGGCGTTCCGTAGTACCCATTTATGGCCTGTCACCTCGCCCTGGAAGCCACGGCCCACCAAGGTGCCAAGGGCTTGGCCCGGCTCGAGGTTGGATAGCGACAGGCGCACCCCTTCGACTTCTGCCACGTACCGGTGAGGCCGGAGGAACTTTGGGACCAAGAAGACGGCCGCCAGCACCACCAGAGCCAACACGAGCAGTCCTACCACCGGTGCAAAGGAACCACGCCTAGGGCGCTGATCCTCGGATGTCGGCTCCTGGGGACTTACACAGGTACCTAGCAGCTGGCAGCGGGGTTCGGCTAACGGTGCACCACTGAAAGATACAGGAACGAGCAGGATTAGGTCCAGCTTGTGCTGGGCCACCACCTGATCTTTGCGCTCGATCGAGTAAGCCACCTCGAGGCTGGCGCCGTCCTTGGTGCCCGGTACCCGTCGCCAGCCCTCGAGGGCCTTCAGATACTCCGTGCCGTTGCTGCCCATGAGGGTGATCCCCGGCCGGGCCAACGGAGCAGCGGTGTTGGAGATCATTAGAATTACTGCGTCGCGGTTGCTACCGACAGCACCGAGTAGATCAACAATCGCCTGCTCGGGGTCTTGTCCGCCTAGGCTCCCCTGCTGAGGCGTCGTAGGGAACAGACCCTCCAGCAAAGCCCCCAAGCTTTGGTTTTTGCCAGTAACGCTGAAGCGGGCAGCACCTTCGGGACGATGGGCCCACACCCCGTACTCGAAGGCGTAAACCTCCAACATGTCGCCAGGGACCAGCCCGTTGCGCACCAGCTCTGCTGCTAGGGCTCGTGCAGCTTGTGCCTTCAGAGGGTCGGACTTGAAGTAGCTCGTGCCAAAGGCGACGATGAAGCGCAGGTTCTGACGTTCAAGATTGCCTCCTGAGCGTGTGACCTCTTGTTCAACGAATGCCCATACCCGTCTAGCCCCCTCAGCAACATCACTCTCTCTAAGCTTGAGCCCACTATCTTGTCCTAAGGTGGCCGTAGAAAGAAGGGTGGTCAGGAGAAAGATGTAAAAAAAGGCTTTTTTTGTCATGTTTAGTTACGGCTTACGCCTCTCCCAATTTTTCATTGCCTTATTTCAGTCTCCATACTGCCGGGTTCGACCTTCATCTACTATGTATAAACCAGCTCTCAGGAGTCACTATATCTCTATATCATCCTCCAGCGTGTGGTGTTTAGACATCCCGCGACAACAACGCATCACAAAAACCCAATTCACCAGCCGGCCTTCTGGCTACTACACTCATATCTCGTCAGGGTTTTATCAAAGTTACATGCTGTATATGAGCATGTAGTGGCCTATAGCTAGCACAAACCTGAAAGTCGGGAACATGTCGTTCCATCCTTCCATGCTGTGACAATAGGCAATAGGCCTGACCAAGTGTAACACGATAAGAGATTGATTCATAGTTGTTATATACGGACCTTTCCCCCTTGGTTGCGACAAGGCAAACTCAAGCCATGCAGCGCCTACCTTTTACTCCCAAGGATCTGGTACCTTTCCTGAAGCCCCTAGTGGACAATCCGCGGGAGGGCGAGAAGCTCGCCCGGCTTACCTACGCCATCCTCTCCACCCCTCGCTCCGCCCGAAAAAGCGACTGGGCCCGCCACTACCGAAAAGACCAACTACAAGGCCATCGAGCGCCTGATGGAGACGTCTCTTTCGCCGAACGAAGTGAGGGGAGGGGATTGAGCCCGAGGTCCTCCTGCGGCGACTGGTAGACCCAAAGACCCCTCTTGTTCTGGTAGACCCCACGGATATTCCCCGTCCACAGGCTAAGCAGACCCCCTACGTAGGGAGGCTGAAGGACGGGGGGCTGGGGGTATGCGTTTGGGCTTCATGGGCTTTCGTGATAAGAGCCTGGGTCAGCACGAAGGGATTAAAAGCTATAGGCGCCTTGGGCTATACTCAAGGCGAGGTGAGTCGAGATGAACTCACTCCAGGCCCAAGCTGTGCAG
>PSMF01000102.1:0-12001 GCA_040290005.1 Meiothermus sp. | reverse complement strand
AGTGGTTCAGGAACCTGGTCCGCGGATTTGTCCGATGTCAGAACTGAAGGTCAGCAGAATACAATCGCCATTACCAGAAGGTTTGAACCCCAAAGGCCCGTGTTTTGGGGTCGTCGGTCAGAAGAAGTGCTGCTTCGACCTGGCTTTGGGCCACCAGGATGCGGTCGAAAGGGTCTTTATGATCGGTGGGAAGTTGTAGGGCAACCATCGCATGAGCAGCCTTGATAAGCCAGAATAAACCCCGCCCGAAGGCGGGGTTGGTCAAAGCTTGGCCTGGGTTCTGGGTTAGAACTTCACGTCGTAGGTTACTTTGAAGCCGCTGCCTTGCGATACCGCGTTGCCGTTGGCATCGAGAATGCCACCGAAGAAGGCCCCAGCTTGCAGGTTACCGTACTGCCACTCTACGTACAGACCGCTGGCTCCGCCCGAGGTGGTGGCGGTGCTGCGGCCAGTACCAAAGGGTTGACCGCTGAAAAGATCGCTGGGGTGAGCGAACATGCGGTCATTGGTATAGCTGGTCAAGCTGTTGCCGTAGCCCGCGAAGGGTTGAGCCCCATTGCCTGGCTCCTTCACGTTGGTAGCGGTGTAGCTTGCATACCCCACCTTGAACACGCTACCCGAGGTGAGGAACTCGTTGAAAGACAGCCCTACCCGGTAGTAGGTCTCATTGGTAGCAGCGGAGGCCGCGTAGTTGGTGTTACGATACCCAAAGGCTCCCTCCAAACCGGGTTTGAAGAAGATGCCCAGCGGCTGGGTAGAGGCAGTGATCCCGAACTTGATGGTGCTGTAGCCCTCATATGTATCCCCGGCAGTGCTGTTACCCATAAAGTTGTGGTAGCGGAAGGCCGGGTTGAGGGTCAGAAAGCCCAGGTTCAGGCTATAGTTGGCACCGAACTGTAGATCGGAGACCGATGCATCACCGTTATAGGAGTCGAAGCCGAAGAGCAGGTTAAGACCCTTGATCAGGGCATTGTCGGCCTTGCCGTCGTGTTTTAGGCGTACACCAAAACCGCTGGTGTAGCTGTTGTAGTCGTCGGAGTTGTACCCCGATCCTGCACCGGTGTTGCCATAGGCACCACGTCCATCGAGGGCGTTGATGGCGGCTCCGTTCTCTTGCGCGCTGTTGAAGTAGCCGGTCAAACCGAAGCCTGCAAAGAGGCCAATCTTAGCCCCCACCCCAAACCCCTGCTGCGGGTTGAGCCCGTTGAAATCAGTGGAGCTGTCGAAGTAACCACGCACTTCGATGCCACTGAGGATGTCCAGCTTGAGCGTACCCTCTACCCCAAACCCACGGTTGTCTGCGGCAAAAGGAGCAGCGTCCTGTAAACCGCTAGCCACACCAAAGAACTCATAGGCTTGGTCGTCGGACATCCCAGCTACGCCATTCTCGAAGTCAGGATCGATGGCGCGGTAGTTGCCGGTGACGGAGAGGATACCTAGGCTGACCCCACCCTTGACGTAGAAGGCCTGATCGGTGGTGAGCTGGTTGGAGAAATCAAAGGTGTTGGCAAACAGCTTGGAGGCGACGTAAGCCCCTTCCAGGTTGAGGAAGTTGAACAGCGAGCCGTTCCAATCAAGCCCAAACGCCGAACGGTTCCCTTTGTTCTCGGCATAGGAAAGACCAGTGGTGAGGCCTAGCAGATTCAGCTCGGCCCGCACACCGAAGTAATCCCCATCGAAGATGGTGCTACCCCCGCCGTTGGTACCATCCGTCGAACCACTTCCCGAAACCACGGTGAACTTGGGCGAGAGCGGCCAGTTGGTGGCATTTAAGGTAGCCACTACCCCTCGCAAGGTCACCGCGTCCCCACCGCCTTTGTTGGAGAAGAGGTAGGGGTTGAAGCGGAAGGTGCTGTCATCGTTGGTGTAAACGATGCTGAAGGCTTGGTTGTCGAGCTTACCGTTAATCGTCGCGCTGTTCACCTTAACCGAGCGGTCGGCATCGCTGCCAGCGCTGGCCAGCCCGGCACTGGTACCGACCGAGACATCGGTGATTCCGGTGGCACCCACATTGGCATACTTGAGGCCAAAGTTTAGATTGATCCCCGCACCGCTATAGTTCTCGCCGGTGTCAACCCGACGGTACTTATTGCGGAAGCGGCCCGAACGCGACCCATCCCCCGAGGAAAGAATATTGTTGGGGAACAAACGGTCGATGTCAAAGTCAGTTCCCGCACCGCCAGTCTGAGGATTGCCGATCGCCCAGTAGCCATAGGTGGCCGAGAGATTACCGGTCAGGCTGAAGGTCACGGCTTCGAGCTTCTTTACCCGGTCGTCAATCCCGTTCACCTTGTCGGTGAGGGCTACCAGGTCGCCACGCAGCGCGGTGGCGAACTCCTGCACCGCGTTTACGTCTTCCTTAGTGGCAAAGGCGTTGACATCAGTACCGCCCAGGGTCTGCTCGAGGGCGGTCACGCGGTCCTGCAAGCTCAGCACGTCCTGGTTCAGCAGAACAGCTAGCTCGTTCAGGGCGCGGATGCTGTCGCCATCGGCGTCTACCTGGGTCTTAAGGGCAGCCACATCGCCTTCAACAGTGTCGAGGCGCTCACCCAGGATCTGAGACTGAGCCAGTGCGGTGTCAGCAGCCACAGAAGCAGCCTCTACCCGGTCAGCCAGGTCTTTCAGGGCATCCTCGCTCATCCCGCTCTGACCGCCCTGCATCCCTTTGAGTTCATCGATTGCCGCTTGCAGTTGGGCGATATCGTCTTTGGAGGCCGAGTTGTCCTCCAGGGCCGAAACCCGCACGCCCAGTGCCGCCAGTTCGGCGGCGAGTTCTTGCACCCCGTTGCGGATGGCGGTGAGGTCATCGCTGCTGAGCGAGCCGCCACTCACGCACTGGCCACCCTTTTCCAGCTCGGTCAGAAGACGCTGGAAGATCAGCGCCGCCTGATAGCGGGTGAGGTTCTGGTTACCCCGGAAGGTGCCATCGGGGAAACCAATGATCAGACCGCACGACGTAATCCGATCCACAGCTTCTTTGGCCCAGTGTCCGGCGGGAACGTCGGAGAACTGGGCCTGTCCGAAGCCTAGACCGACTACAGTGAGCAGTCCGGCTAGGTAGACCACCAGCTTTTGCTTCATTTCGCCTCCTCAAATCTCCCTAATCGAGAGACCCTACTCTGGGGCTTGCGAAGCTTATGTGAGGCTGTAGGTCGAGTTGCCGTGTTTCCTCTCCCAGCGCTCACAAAACCTTCTTCGGCCCGGATGCTGGGCAAGGGCCCTGAGCCCTCATAGGGCTCAATTGGCTCTCACCTTGCACATCCGTGGGCATCATAACGGCATTCGAACATTAGTGTCAAGTGTGAAACCCCACACAGGACGAAAAAAATGTATTATGAGGCGGGGATATTAAGCCCTGAAAGGAGGCTGGATTACAAAGCGGGGAGCGCAGGGGGTGCCGAGGCAGCGAGAGCAGAGCGTCAGGAGTAGAAAGGAAATCGAGCCCTCTGCCCGAAGCACCTTACGAGGTGGCGGTCTCTGAAAAGAGATAAGCAGCAACACTGCGAAACATCGAAGGGTTCCGCGGATGCCGCCAGGGAGATGCCCCTCCCTCTCGCAACCATAAAGCTCGGAGGGAAAGCCAGCCGCGCGAGCGCTGGACAGCCGAAGAGCAGGGCCAACTCAGATATACGAAACGTTAAGCGGGCGTTATGACGCCGAGGTTGGGTGGGGTTCGTCTTTCTCTGCCCCATCGGCCAGCGGTTCGAGGCTTGTAACGCGCCGGCGTGCAAAAGACGGCCCGTGGGCCGGGATTTCTCTTACTGTGGGGTGAGAGCCGAGGCTCGGCTACCCCAAACGAGGTTTGATATGTGTGGAATTGTCGGATATGTAGGGTTTCGTGAGGCTACCGACGTGCTGTTGGAAGGGCTGCGTCGCCTCGAGTACCGCGGCTACGACTCGGCAGGCGTGGCGGTGAAGGTGAACGGCCACCTCGAGGTAATCAAAAAGGCCGGGAAGCTCCAGGTTCTAGCCGATGAACTAAAACAGCACAAGCTGCCGGGCAAGTTCGGCGTGGGGCACACCCGCTGGGCCACCCACGGGGCACCCACCGACCCCAACGCCCACCCCCATATGACCGAGCAGGGTGACCTCGCGGTGATCCACAACGGCATCATCGAGAACTACCTGCCCCTCAAGGAGGGGCTGATCGCCCGGGGCCATGCCTTCACTTCCGAGACCGACTCCGAGGTCCTGGCTCACCTGATCGAGGAGAAGTATCGGGGAAACCTGGCTGAGGCGGTGCGGCTAGCCCTGAGCGAAGCCTATGGGGCCTACGCGCTCGTGGTGGCCCACAAGGACAAAGAGGAAATCGTCGTAGCCCGCACTGTGAGCCCATTGGTGATTGGGCTCGGGGACGGGGAAAACTTCGTGGCCTCGGATGTTCCGGCACTCCTGCCCTACACCCGCAAAGTCATCTTCCTGCACGACGGGGACATGGCCGTTGTCACCCGTGAGGGCGTGAAGGTCAGCGATTTGGCCGGAAACCCGGTCGAGCGCGAAGTGGTCGCGGTGGACTGGAGCTTGGAGGCCGCCGAGAAGGGCGGGCACCCGCACTACATGCTCAAGGAAATCTACGAGCAGCCTCGAGTGCTGGAAAACACCCTGGGAGGCCGCTTACACGAGGAAACTGCTGGGGTCGAACTTGACCTCAAACTGAACCCCGCCAACTACGACAAGGTGCACATCGTGGCCTGCGGGACCGCCTACTACGCCGCCTGGGTGGGCAAGTACCTGATCGAGAGCTTGGCGAGGGTCCCCGTCGAGGTCGAGGTGGCCTCGGAGTACCGCTACCGCGACCCGGTGGTGGACAATAAAACTTTAGCCATCGCCATCAGCCAGTCGGGCGAGACCATTGACACCCTCGAGGGCCTCCGGGAGGCCAAGCGCAAGGGCGCGGGGACGCTCGGCGTCATCAATGCCAAAGGCTCGAGCATCACCCGCGAGACCGACGACACCCTTTACATCCACGCCGGGCCGGAGATCGGGGTAGCCTCCACCAAGGCCTACATGGCGATGCTGGCGGCGATGGGCTTGGTGGCGGTGTGGATGGGCCGGGCCAAGGGCACCCTGAACCCTGAAGCGGCCACCGAATTCATGGCCGAGATGCGCAAGCTACCGCGCTTGGTCGAGGAGATGCTCGAGGCGCGGCCCGAGATCGCCAAGATCGCCGAAAAATACCACCAGGCCCAGGATTACCTGTTCTTAGGCCGCCACATCCAGGCCCCCACCGCCTACGAAGGGGCGCTAAAGCTCAAGGAGATCAGCTACATCCACGCCGAGGCCTACCCGGCGGGCGAGATGAAGCACGGCCCCATCGCCCTGATTGACGAGCGGCTGCCGGTGGTGGTGCTCGCCACCCAGAGCCCCTTCTATGAAAAAACCGTCTCCAACATCCAAGAGGTGCGGGCCAGGGGCGGACGGGTGATTGCCATTGCCACGGAGGGCGACCAGGAAGTCAAGCGCTTCGCCCAGGACGTGATCTACGTGCCCAAAATCCACCATCTGCTGGCCCCGGTGGTGAGCGTGGTGCCATTGCAACTGCTGGCCTACGAGACGGCGGTGTTCCTGGGCCGCGACGTGGACCAGCCGAGGAACCTGGCCAAGTCGGTCACGGTTGAATAGAAACATGTTCGGGAGGGTATCTCTTCTGAAATAAAAAAGTTCTCTCCCAGAGCAGGATTAGGGCCTCGAGCTTGACATAGCTCGAGGCCCTTTTTTGCAGACCAATCTTCCTACAAACCCAGCGCCTTGCGCACCGTGGCCGCGTCCACGTACCCGGCATACCGCGCGACCAGCCGCCCCCGAGCATCGAGCGCGAACGAGACTGGCTGGCCCACCACGTGCCAACGCTCGGCCACGGCGGTGCAGTTGTCACCCCCAGCGTGGCGGAACAGCGGCTTGAACATGCTGAGCTTGTACTCCGCCAGAAAGCTTCGCACCTCGCCGGGAGAGTCGCTCACGCTCAGCAGATACACGTCGAGCTTGTCTTTCGTAGCCAACTCCCGTAGTTGGGGCAGCTCGCTGGCACAGACCCCGCACCAGGTGGCCCAGAACACCACCAGCGCCGGTTTACCTTTGAGTGTTGCCAGGGTGACGACGTTACCGCTGGTGTCCTCGAGCTTGAACTCGGGCAGGGTTTGCGCGTTTGCCAGCCCCAGAACCAGGACGGCGAGCACCCCCAGCAGTTTCATTCAGGCCTCCTTACCTTCGTCCCAGACTGCGGTTTTGCAAGATCACCACCAGCATCAGGAAAAAGCCGCGGATCACCGACTGCCAGTAGGAGCTGAGCGAGATCAGGCCCTTGCCGTTCTCGAAGTTGAGCATGTTGAAGATCAGGCCCAAGAGCAGCGCCCCCGCCAGCGTCCCACCGACACTGCCCAGGCCGCCGGTGAGCAGCGTCCCGCCCACCACCACAGAGGCGATGGCCGAGAGTTCCCAGCCCAAACCCTCGGTGGGCTGCCCCGCGCCAAACTGCGAGGCCAGGATCACGCCCGCTAAGCCCGCCAGGAGCCCCGAGGCGGTGTACACCCACACCTTGACCCAGTTCACCGGCAGGCCCATCAATCGACTGGCCTCCTCGCCGCTGCCCAAGGCCAGCACGTGCCGCCCGAACGCGGTATAGTAGAGCACCACCGCGCCGACGAGATAGGCCGCGATCATCAGCCAGCCGGGGATCGGGAAGCCCAGCCAGTCCCCTTGGCCGAGCACCGTGAAGCCGTTGTCGGAGCTGACGCCTACCGACTGATTCTTCGCTAGGGTGAGGGCCGCACCCCTGGCCGCCAACATCATCGCCAGGGTGACGATGAAGGGTAAGATATTGAGCCTCGAGATGATCACCCCGTTGACGAAGCCCAGCACCGCCGCCGCCCCCACCGCCACCAGCGTCGCGAGCCAAACCCCTTGAGGGCTCAGGAGGGCCGCGACTACGCTGCTAAAAGCCACGATGCTCCCCACCGAGAGGTCAATCCCCCCGGTCATGATCACGAAGGCCATCCCCAGAGCGATCAGGGCGAACATCGAGTTGTAACGCAGGAAACTGGTGAGGTTATACGCCGAGAGAAACCCGTCATAGCGCAAGGCCCCGATCACGATGAGGACGGCCAGCACGATCCACACCCCGCTCCTTGCCAGGAGGCTCAAGCGGCCTTTTTGTAAAGTTCCGGTCATTTAGGTCCTCCTCGGACGCAGGAAATACACCGCCGCGATGATGATGGCGGCCTTGACGATCAAGGCCACCGCGTCGGGGACCCGGTTGGCGAGCAGGGTGTAGCGGATGAGCTGGATGATCAGCGCGCCCAAGAGCGTCCCCACGATCAGGGCCTTGCCGCCGGTGAGCGCAGTCCCGCCCACCGCGACTGCCGCGATGGCGTCGAGTTCCATGTTCAGCCCCACTTGGTTGGCGTCGGAAGAGGAGTTGATGGCGATCACGATCAGCCCGGCGACCCCCGCCAGCAGGCCGCTGATGGCGTAAACCGCCAGCTTCACCGCGTTCACCGGAACCCCGGCCAGCCGCGCCGCCGCCTCGTTGTCGCCCACCGCCAGGATGTAGCGCCCGAACACCGTCGAGCGGATCACCCAAACCGCGACGAGCACCACGATCACCATCAGAATCACCTGGAAGGGGATGCCTAAGGGCCTGCCCAGCGCGATGTACTGGAACTCGGGGTTGCGGAAAACCTGGAGGTTGCCGTTGGTGAGCACCTGGGCGATACCCCGCCCGGCGATGTAAAGGATCAGCGTAGCGATGATCGGCTGGATGCGAAAACGGGTGACGAGGGTCCCGTTGAAGACCCCACCCAGACCCGCTACCAGCACGGGAAGAATGAAGGCGAAGGCGATGTCGAGCCAGGGCGGGAAAGCTGAATTGGTGAAGATCATCGGGGCTAGCGCACCGCTGATCGCCATCAGCGAGCCCACCGAGAGGTCTATCCCGCCGGTGGCGATTACCAGGGTCATGCCGACGCCCACGATGACGATGGTGGCGACCTGGGTCAGGTTGACGTTGAGGGTTTGCAAGGTGAGGAAGTTGCGGGTGAACAGGGCGTTGAAGAGGATCAGGGCCAACAGGGCTAAGGTGGCGGCCTCGAGGGTACCGATTCTTTTGTACCAAGCCGCTTTGGGGCGAGAGGAGTTCTTATCGGGGGACATCGCCCGCCTCCTCTTTGCCGTGGGCCATCGCCGCGATGATCGCCGCTTGGGTCAGGTTGTCCTTGTCCAGCTCGGCCACGCTGCTCCCATCGCGTAGCACCACCACCTCGTCGCAGCCCTCGCTCAGCTCCTCGAGTTCCGAGGAGATCATCAGCACGCCCAAACCCTCCTCGGCCAGCTCGTCAATCAGCCGCTGAATCTCGCCCTTGGCCCCCACGTCAATCCCCCGCGTCGGCTCATCGAGAATCAGCAATTTGGGGTTCATGCACAGCCACCGCGCCAGCAACACCTTTTGCTGATTTCCGCCCGACAGCTCACGGATGGGTTGGTCGGGGCCTGCGGTTTTGATGCCTAGCTTCTCGATAAAGCGCTCCACGAGCTCTTCCTGCTTGGCTTTGTCCACGATACCCGCTTGAGAAAGACGCGGCAGGAGCGCCAGGGTGATGTTCTCCCGCACCGACATCTGCGGGATGATGCCCTCCACCTTGCGATCCTCCGAGCAGAAGCCGATCCCCGCGGCAATCGCGTCGCGCGGGCTCTTGAACTGCACCCGGCGGCCCGCAAACTTGAGCGTGCCCTTTTCGGCGGCGTCCGCGCCGAAGATCATCCGGGCGGTCTCGGTGCGCCCCGCCCCCAACAATCCGGCCATACCGACGATCTGCCCGGCACCCACTTTTACGCTCACGTCGCGGATGCGCGGTTTGCGGCCTAGGTTGTTGGCCTCGAGGAGCGGTTTAAAGCTCGTCTCCCCGCGCTCCACAAAGGCAGTCTGCCCTTCCGAGCGCACCTCGCCCAGGTTTTTGCCGATCATCCGGGCCACCAGCTCGAGCTTGCTCAAAGAGCCCATCTCCCCGGTGTACACCGTGCGCCCATCGCGCAAGATGGTCACCTGGTCACAGACCTGATACAGCTCGTCGAGGCGGTGGGTGATAAAGATCACCGAGACTCCCTGGCTTTTGAGTTGGCGGATCACCCGGAACAACACCTCCACCTCGCCGGTGTCGAGGGAGGAGGTGGGCTCGTCCATCACCACCAGCTTGGCCCTCACCGAGACCGCCCTGGCAATCGCTACCATCTGCTGTACGGCGATGTTGTAGGTCCCCAGCGGCTCGCTCACGTCCACGTGGATGTCAAAGTCGGCCAGGAGCCGCTTCGCCTCGGCGTTCATGCGCCGCCAGTCGAGGAGACCCATTCGCCTCGGCTCGCGCCCCAGAAAGATGTTCTCGGCGACCGAGCGCAGCGGCACCAGGTTTACTTCCTGATAAATGGTGCTGATGCCCGCGTTCTGCGCGGCCTGCGGGGTGGCAAAATCCACCGGCTGCCCGGCGAACATAATGCTCCCCGAGTCGCGGCGGTAGGCCCCGGTGAGAATCTTGATCAGGGTGCTCTTCCCGGCCCCGTTCTGCCCCACCAGGGCGTGAATCTCGGCCTCTCCCACCTCGAGGCTCACCCCGTCCAAGGCGAGAACACCGGGAAAACTCTTGCGGATGTCGTGCATCTCGAGCAAACTCGCCATGTCTATATATACTCCTAAACGAGGAAAGTGGGGGCAGGAAAGGCTTTGTCACAAGTCACAGGTCGCATGTCTGGAGTCAAAAACATAGTTTGACATGCGACCTGCGACATCTCGCGGTAAGAGACGGGTTGGAGGCCCGCCCTTCGTGTCAGAGGTGAACCTTACGCTTCGCCCATCATCAAGCCCTCGATGCTGTGGGCCTGGTGGATAGGCTCTAGGCGCTCCACCACCCGGCACGTAAAGTGCGCCCGCAGCGCCTCGGGCATGGACTCATAAAACCCACGGGTGAACTGAAGGTCGTGCCGCTCGGCGTTCCTGGCATCGGGGGCATCTACCCCCAGCACCAGCACGGGCCGGGCCTTGTTCGAGTGGTTAGCGGTGCCCCGGTGGATGGTCAGGGCTGAGCGAACCGAGATATCCCCCATCTTGGGCATCTTGCGCTGGGCCCGCTCCTGGTAACGCGGGTAGAGCGACTTGGGCGGGAACATCTCGTGCTCGAAACCGTCGGGGGCGTCCCACTGGGTCCCCGGCGCGATCTCGAAGGGCCCCATGTCCTCGAACACGTCCACCGCGGTGAGGTTGAAGGCTAGGGAGTTGAGGCGGCGGCCCTTGAGGGTGGCCTCGGGAGCGGGGAAGTCGCGGTGCCAAGGCTGGTCCTGGGCACCGGGGTTGGGGACGTCAAACCCGATCTCGACGATCTTGTAGTCCTCGCCCAACACCGCCTCGCACACCGTCTGGACCCAGGGGTGGGTCACGAGGTCCACGAAACCGCGGATGTCCTCGGGGTGAATCTCCACATAGTGCCGCTTGGGGCCGCGGCCCACTGCCCCGCCCGGACGTTTGAGGGCCTCGGCATAGGCCACGTTCAGGTCTTCGTGCAGCCGCTCCACCCACTCCCGGCTGAAGGCCCCTTTGAGCCCCAGGATGCCGTCCCCGTAGAGGGCCCCCATGATCTCGGCGATGTCGTACTGTGTGGTTGATATTTGGCTGGTCATACTACCCAACCGCCCTTCTTTAGGGAGAAACGTCGGGCAGGCCGCTGGGCCTGCCCGACCCCTGCCCTTTAGTACGCGGTCTTGATGCCTTCGGCAGCGTTCTCAGGGGTGTAATCGCGGTCTTGGTTGATCAGCTTGGCGGGGATTTGCTCGCCCCTGGCATAGGCTTCCAGGGTGTCAAAGGCCTTGGGGCCAAAGCGCGGGTTGCACTCCACCACGTAGTTGATCTTGCCGTCTATGACGAGCTGCACGGCTTCTTTGCCACCGTCAATCGAGAGCACCAGCACGTCCTTGCCGGGTTTTTTGCCCGCAGCCTCTAAGGCGGCAATCGCGCCAATCGCCATCTCGTCGTTGTGGGCGTAGACCACGTTCACGTTGGGGTTGGCTTGCAGCAGGGTCTCCATCACCTGCCGCCCCTTGTCGCGGGCGAAATCGCCGCTTTGGGAGGCTAGTATCTTGAACTCGGGGTGCTTGGCGATCACGTCGTCAAAGCCCTTTTTGCGGTCGTTGGCGGGGGAGCTACCGGTGGTGCCCTCGAGCTCGATGATGTTGGTCTTGCCGCCCGCGTTTTTCACCAGCCACTCGGCCACCCGCTGCCCCTCCAGGATGAAGTCGGAGCCGATAAAGGTCACGTAGTCCACACCGGGTTTAGCCAGGGATTGGTCCACGTTGCGGTCGAGGAGGATCACCGGGATACCAGCCTTTTTGGCCTCGAGGACTGCCGCCGCCAGGGGTTTCTCCTCGCGCGGGGCCAGGAAGATGGCGTCCACCTTCTGGGCGATCATGCTGCGCACGTCGGAGACCTGCTTGGCCGCCGAGCCCGCGGCGTCGGTGTAGACCAGTTGGTAGCCGCGCTTTTTGGCCTCGTCCTGCATGCTCTTGGTCTGGGCGATGCGCCAAGGGTTGTTGCTTTCGGTCTGGGCAAACCCGACCTTGGTCGGCTTTTTGGTCAGCTTGGGCAGCCCGCCGCTGCTCTGCCCCACCACGAACAACGCCGCCATCGCCAATCCTGCCACCAGCACTGCGGTTCTTAAGTTCATACGCTTCCTCCCCTGGTTTTCCCGCTTTTATGTCAATTTCTTTCGTGGTTATTCGTGGACGACCTTCCTCCTGAACAGAGCGAACCAGAGATAGCCTTCAAGGGACTCGCCGTTGCCCCGCCCGAGGCGGTGAACAGCGGTGGCGTTCTTCGGGTTTTGCTCTGCGCCGATGTTACTTATCCCGGATGGTTTTTGTCAAGTTTTTTGGATGCTTAAGCGAAAACCGCTGTGGGAGGGCGTTGGGAGGGTTGGCGGACATGGCGGGATTGCAGACGGGAAGCGGTTGTGGCTTTACCACCAAT
>PSMF01000101.1:1864-12060 GCA_040290005.1 Meiothermus sp. | reverse complement strand
GATGTTTATTTACATGCATTTTTCACCCTCATCTTCCGCCCTAGTAGAGACTAGTACGGTGTATGTGCGGGATTTTATATACACTAGTGTTTATTTTCACGATAATGATTGCTTGTGAACACTTTCTTTGTTGTATCCCAGGAAGTTTTAGTCCGGGCTTGATAAAGTAGGTTTGCGCCCATGCGCACGATAGGATCAATATGCTCAAGTCCGTTCCCGGAACCAACGACATCTTCTCCCAAAGCAAGGAATACGCCTTCAAAGAGCCGGTTTTTCGCCGCATCATTGCCGTCGCTCAGGAGGTGCTCGGCTCGAGCGGCGCCCAAGTCATCCACACCCCGATCTTCGAGTACGCCGAGGTCTTACAAAAAGGCGTGGGTGTCACCTCGGATATCGTGGTCAAGAAGGAGATGTACACCTTCGAGGACCGCGGAGGCCGCATTTTGGGGCTGCGACCAGAGCCCACTGCCAGCATGGTGCGCTCATACAACGAGCACGGCATGAAGGTCTGGCCACAGCCAGTACGCCTCTTCACCTGGGGGCCAATTTTCCGGGCCGAGCGCCAGCAGAAGGGGCGCTACAAGCAGTTCCATCAGGTGGATTATGAGGCGCTGGGCTCCGCCGACCCGTTGGTAGACGCCGAATCCATCGCGCTGATGGTGCAAATCTACCAGACTTTGGGCTTGAGGGAACTCGAGGTCAAACTGGGTTCGGTGGGCGATCCCGAAGACCGCTTGCGCTACAACGCCTATCTGCGCGAGTTGTTCTGGCCCCACGCCGAGGCCCTCTCGGAGGACTCGAGGGTCCGGCTGGAAGCCAACCCTATGCGCATCCTGGACTCAAAAAGTGATGGGGATCAAAAGATCGTCCAGGAGCTTCAGGTCAAACCGATGCTGGAGTTTCTCGGTGCGGAGGCTCGAGGGTTTCACGAAGCTGTGGTGAAGTACCTCAGGGGCCTCCAGATTCCCTTCAGCGTAGACCCCAGCATCGTGCGCGGGCTGGACTACTACGTGCGCACCGCATGGGAGGTCCATCATGCAGGCATCGGGGCCAAGTCGGCGCTGGGCGGGGGCGGGCGCTACGACGGGCTCTCGGAGATGCTGGGCGGGCCGAGGGTCCCTGGCGTGGGGTTTGGCATCGGAATCGAGCGGGTGGCGATTGCGATGGAGGAAGAAGGCGTGGGGGTTCCCGGCGATGCCGCGCCCGACCTATACCTGGCCCCACTCGACGAGGCCGCCAAAGTCGAAGCCTTGCAACTCGCCCAGCAGTTACGCCCGCAGTTCAAGGTGGAGATCGGCTACAACGTGAAAAAGGTCGGGAAGGCGCTCGAGGACGCAACCAAGAAAGGGGCCCGCTATGCCGGTTTACTCGGCGAGGGTGAACGGGCGAGCCGCACGGTCGCCCTCAAGAATTTGGCCTCAGGCCAACAGACCGCAGTCGCCTGGGACGAGGTAGCGCTGTGGCTTAACGAGGCTTCCGAACAGGCTTTTGCTGACTAGAAGCTTTTAGCCCAAAATCGCAAAAGCTGATTGCCTATTTCCGAGTTTTTATGTTATAATCATAATCTATGGTGATGACCAAAACGAACACCCCTAGCGAGAAGACCGCCATCGAAACCCTGACCGCTCCCCTCACCGCCGGTGAGATCGAATGGAAGGTGCAGACCAACAAAAACGGCAAGACCATGATCGCGCCGTACATTGATAGCCGCGCGGTGATGACCCGCTTCGACCGGGCTTTCGGGTCCCTGGGCTGGCAAAACGCTCTCAAAGAGGTACATCTGGGCGACGGCGAGAACGCCTGGCTATGCGGCATCGGGGTGAAGGACGAGAGCGGCGAGTGGATTTGGAAGTGGGACGGCGCCGGAGCCAGCGATTTGGAGCCTGTCAAAGGCGGGATCAGCGGGGCCATGAAGCGGGCCGCAACGCAGTGGGGCGTGGGCCGCGACCTCTACAACTACCCGCGCGTCTTCATCAGCGGCGAGCACAAATACATCCCCTATGAGGTGCTGAAGAGGCTCGAGGGTCTCCCCGCCGCCGTCGCCGCAGGCCGCCGCCTGCCGGAAGTGATCAGCCTCAACCCCGACGGCAGCGACGCCAGAAAGGCCGCTTAACGTCGAACGACGAACGTCTATCGCCAAATATAAGACCCGCCCGGTCTACCAGGCGGGTTTTATAAAGGCTCTCGGCCCTGCCCCACCGCCTCGGGGAGCTCACCGTCCAACGCGGCAAAACTCCAATCCTCCCCACCGGTAAAAAACCGCAGCAGGGCACGACGCTCCCCTGTGGCCGGGTCAATCACCGTGCCGCGCAGGGCCGGGTAGCGAGCCTCGAGCCCCTCCACAATTGCTCTAGGGGTGATGGGGGCGGTGACGTTGCGCAAATAATACCGCCTCATCGCTAATCTTCGACCTAGGAACGACCCATCAGTCGTCCACCCACGTGCGTCGCTCGTCCCCGTCATCAACCCAACCGTTGTCATGCGGAGCGACAACGAAGCAACCCCGGATGTGCGTCGGTACATCGATCCGAGAGTAGAAAAAGATGCAGTTTGATGCCCCAGCGCCGATGTTGCAATGCCCGTGGGGGATTCTTCGACCGCACGGAGCCTGCCCTGAGCTTGCCGAATGGGTTCCGCTCAGAATGACACCGAATGGATTTTGTGGCTATCGGCTATCAGCGCTTCCTACTCGACCTTTATCGTATGCTAGGGCCCATGCGCCGTACGACGTACTGTGGGAAGATAAGCGAAGAAAACGTGGGGCAGAAGGTGGTCTTGGAGGGCTGGGTAAACCGGCGACGAAACCTGGGCGGGCTGATTTTTGTAGACCTGCGCGACCGCGAGGGCATCGTGCAGGTGGTGGTGAACCCCGGCAGCGCGCCCTTTGCCGAGGCCGATAAGGTACGCTCGGAATGGGTGGTTCGCGTGGAGGGCACGGTGCGGGCACGTCCGCTCGAGCAGACCAACGCGAAGATTGCGACGGGTAAGGTGGAAGTGGTTGCGGAGAACCTGGAAGTGCTCTCCGAGGCCCGCACGCTCCCCTTTCAGATTGACGCCGGTTGGCGCGGCGAAGAGGACGGAAACGTCGCCGAGGAGGTGCGGCTGCGCCACCGGGTGGTGGATTTGCGGCGCAGACGGCTGCACCAGAACTTGCAGCTGCGCCATAAATTGATTGCGGCGATTTATCGCTTTCTGGACGCGGAGGGGTTTGTCAGTGTGGAAACCCCGTTTCTGACCCGGAGTACGCCAGAGGGCGCGCGGGATTTCCTCGTCCCCAGCAGGCTCGAGCCCGGCCACTTCTACGCCCTGCCGCAGTCACCCCAACTGTTCAAGCAGATGCTGATGGTGGCGGGCTACGACCGCTATTTCCAGATCGCCCGCTGCTTCCGCGACGAGGACCTGCGGGCCGACCGGCAGCCGGATTTCACCCAGCTCGACCTCGAGATGTCCTTCGTTACCCAGGAGGACGTGCTGGAGCTCAACGAGCGTTTAGCCGCTTACGTGATGAAGGAAACGCTGGGCGCCGAAGTTCCTCTCCCCTTCCCGCGCCTGACCTACGCCGAGGCCATGAACCGCTACGGCTCGGACAAGCCGGATTTGCGGTTTGGCTTAGAGTTCAGCGATGTCACCGAGGTCTTCAGGGGCGGGGAGTTCCGCGCCTTTGCCTCAGCCGAGACGGTGAAAGCGCTTGTGGTTCCGGCAAACCTGCCGCGCAAGGAGATTGACGCGCTCGAGGCCGTCGCCAAGGGCAAAGGTGCGGCAGGGTTGGCCTGGGCCAAACGGGAAAACGGTGTGCTGACCGGAGGCATCTCCAAGTTCATCCCCGAAGCCTTGAGCCAGCAGGTCGAAATCGCTGAGGGGCACACGGTTCTCTTCGTCGCCGGGGCTTGGCGTAAGAGCGTGGAGAGTCTTGGCGCGACGCGGCTCGAGCTGGGCAAGCGGCTAAACCTGATCGGACCCGGATACAAGTTTGCCTGGATCGTGGATTTCCCGCTCCTGGAGTGGGACGAAGATAACGGTCGCTGGACCTACATGCACCACCCGTTTACAAGTCCAAATCTGGATGACCTTCAGTACTTGGAGACCGACCCCGGACGGGTGCGAGCCTATGCCTACGACCTGGTGTTCAACGGCAGCGAGGCCGGGGGCGGCTCGATTCGCATTCACCGCCGCGACCTGCAAGAGCGGATGTTCGCCCAGCTCGGCATCAGCGCCGAGGAGGCCCAGGAGAAGTTCGGCTTTCTCTTAGAGGCCCTCTCCTACGGCGCCCCGCCCCACGGCGGGATCGCCTGGGGCTTAGACCGCTGGGTCGCCAACATGGCGGGCGAGGACTCAATCCGCGAGGTCATCGCCTTCCCTAAAAACAAGGAGGGCAAGGAGACCCTCACTGGGGCCCCCAGCACGGTAGACTCTGCTCAGTTGGCGACGCTCGGCATCGCCGTAAACTTGGAGAAGTAAGACAAACCTATGGGCATCCGTCACCTTTTTAGTCTTGAGCTTATAACTTGGAGCGCGTGGCGCGTGGAAAAACCGCAGGCCACAGGCCGCAGACCACACGCTTCATTCCCCCTATCCCCGACCCCCGGCACCTGGCAAAAGGCACCCGAGGTTCCCCGTGGCTAAAGTTCCCTACCTGCTCGTGGATGCCTTCACCGAAACCCCCGGCGGTGGCAACCGGGTGGCGTTGGTGCTCGACGCGCGGGGGATGAGTGGGGAGGAGATGCAGCGGGTCACCGACCGGCTCCACCAAGCTCAGGCCGCCTTTGTCACCGATTGGGATTCGGGCGGCTTCGGGGTGCGCTACTTCACCACCACCGGCGAGGTGGAGTTTTCCGGCCATGCCTCGGTGGCTTTGGCCTTGGCCCTGGTGCATGAAGAGCGGGTGCCTAAACACGCCAAAAAGCTCTACCTGCGCACCATCGGCGAGACCCTTTCGGTGGAGCTGCTCAAGGAAAACGGCACCATCGCCAAGGCTGTGGTGCGCGGCCCGGCCCCGCGGTTTCGTGACCCGCCCAGCTACCGGACCTTGCAGGAGTTTATGGAAGCCCTCGGCGCGGACGAGCGCTATCTACACCGTGGCTTGCCCTACGGCATCGCCTTTACCGGTTTGTGGTCGCTGTTCCTGCCGGTGGTTGCGCCGGGCTTGGTGGACAGCTTGGAGCCGGACATGACCCGCCTGAGCGAGCTGACGGCGGGGCTCGAGATCGCCACCGTCCACGTCTACGCACCCCTAGGCCCCCGCAGCTTCTATGCCCGCACCTTTGCCCCATTGTTGGGCATCCCCGAAGACCCTGTGACCGGCTCGGCCAACGCCGCACTCGGCGCGCTCCTGGCGCGGGCCAAGGTAGTACCACGCTGGGAGGAAGCGGTGCGCCTGACCGTGCTCCAAGGCAACCGTTTGGGAGCTACGGGTTCAGTGGATGTGCGGGTGGAATACGGGCCATCGGGGGCGATTTTGGGCGTGTACGTCGGGGGCAAAGCGGTGGTGGTGGAGAACGGCGTGGTCGAGCTGTGAGGGGTGAGCTAAAAAGCTGCCCAAAGCTCAACGCCTAATGTCCGGCACGAAAATTGTCGAGGCGCCTTTTTGCCCTTCCAGCCGGGAGTTGCGGTTGTAGCCTTGAGCGTTCGGCCACGGAGCAAACTACGCTCCCAAACCAGCATCTCCGGCTTTCAGCAATGCTTTGCTCATGGCTCACCGCTCATTGCTGCCTCTCTACGGTAGGATAAACCTGTGATTCGGCTGGTGCTCGTGGATATAGATGGAACCCTGTATGGCCCTAAAGGTGTTCCCGAGTGCGCCTGGGAGGCCGCGAGAGCGGCCAGTGCGGCGGGGGTTCACCTGGCGATCTGCACCGGGCGGCCCGGACGGGGCTTTGCCCTCGAGTACGCCCAGACTTTAGACCCTGAGGGCTTGCACATCTTCGAGTCGGGCGCGGTGGTGCTGGGCGGCGACGGGAGCGTGCGCAAAGCCGAGCGGATGAGCTTCAAGAGCTACGAACAGCTCGTGGCCTTGGCAAGGCGCTACAACCTCGACCTTGAAGTCTACACTCCCGAAGGCGGCTACTACGTGGAGGCTGATACCCCGGAGATTCGAGCGCACGAGGCGATGATCGGCCTTGGAGCCGAGCGCTGTGACCTGATGGAAATTCCCGGCCAGCCGGTGCGGGCGCAGTTTTTGGTGCGTGAAGGACCCGTGTGGGAAACCGCCAAGAGTCAGATTGCCCTGGTGAGCGGGGTCGAGTTGCACACCGCCACCAGCCCCGGTATGCCCGGCATAATCTTTGCCTCGGTGACCAACTGGCACACCTCCAAACGCAGCTCGGCGAAGTGGGTGGCGGCCCAGTACGGCCTCTCGCTCTCGCAGGTGGCGATGGTGGGGGACGGGGAAAACGACTTGGAGCTGATCCGCGCCGCCGGGCTGGGGATCGCCATGGGCGACGCACCCGAGTCGGTCAAGCAGGCAGCCTATTACGTGGTGGACACGGTGGAAAACTGCGGCCTGGCCGAGGCATTCCGGCTGGCCCAGGAGTTCTCCCAGACCTTAGAGGGCGGCGGGGCCAAGGCGTGATCCGGCTCGTTGCCCTGGACTTGGACGGGACTTTCTACGCCGGGCGCACCCTAGGGGTGCCCGAGTCGGCTTGGGTTGCTATCGAGAAGGGGAAGCGAGAGGGGCTAAAATTCGCCGTCTGCACCGGCAGACCGCAGGGTGGGTTTGGGCTGGAGTGGGCCCGGCGCATGGAGCCCGGCGGGCCGCATGTCTTCAACGATGGGGCCTCGATCTGCAACTCGGAAGGGGTCCCACTCTTTGCCGAGCCGCTGCCTAACCTGCGGGCGCTGGTCGAGATTGCCCGCAAAAACGGCCTGAACTTTGACCTCAACACCGCCAATGGCGGTCGCTACTATGAACCCGAACTGATGCCGCCGGGGATTTTGGAGCACGTGGCGATGGTCGGGATCAACGCCGAATCGCGACACGTCGAGGAGATTGACCCGGCCCAGGAAGCCCCGGTTCGCTTGTGGTACGTGGTTCCCGACCTCAGCTTGTGGGAGAGCGTCAAACCCGAGGTCGCCGCCCTCCCCGACTTAGACTTGGCCGAGTACCTCTCACCCCGCGAGGTCATCACCGGGGTGATCAAGAAGGGGGTCTCCAAGGCCTCAGGACTGCACTGGCTGGCCGATTATTACGGGATCACGGTAGGCGAGATCGCCATGATCGGCGACAGCGACAACGACGTGTTGGCGATCCGCGATGCCGGGCTGGGGGTAGCGATGGGCAACGCCATCGAGCCGGTGAAGGCGGTGGCCGACCACATCGTAGGCCACGTGCGGGAGGGCGGTTTCGCCGAGGCGATAGAGTATGTCCTAGAGAGGAATCTATGAGCTTAACCGACGAACTTCAGGAATTGATCGGGAGGTTTCCGGGCGAGGTGGGAGTATATCTGGAGAACCTTTCTAGTGGGGAAACCTTGACCCACCAAGCGCAGCGCCAGTTCTTCGCAGCCAGCACCATCAAGCTGCCGATGCTGTGCTACGCGCTTTCCACCGGGGCTGACCTGGGGCAAAGCATACCGATCAAACCGGAGACCGTGGCGCAAGGCTCCGGCGTGCTCAAAGACCTCTCCCCTGGCCTTTCGCTGCCGCTATTAGACATCCTCACGCTGATGATCGTGGTGAGCGACAATACCGCCACCAACGTCACCTTGGATTTCTTCGGTCACAAGGAACCCTTCAACGCCTATTACCAGGCTAATGGATGGAAGCAAACCCACACCGCTGGGATGCTCTCCCTCCCCGAAGACCGCCCCGACCCCAAGCGCGAGCCGGGCGATGCCTCCAAAATATCCGCGCAGGACTTGGGCCAACTTCTTAAGTCGCTGTGGCAAGGACAGCTGCTCTCCCCCACCGCCACAAGGACCGCGCTGGACATCTTATCCAGACAGCAGTTCACCTCGTTTCTGCGCTACCTACCGGCGGATTTGGACGATCTGGAAGAGGGCACCACCCCACTCAAGCTCCATTCCAAGTCCGGCGAGATTCGCTGCTGCCGCCACGACACGGGGATTTTAGCGAAGGGCGGCCGGGCAGTCAGCGTCACCGTGCTGACCGAAACCGAAACCGACCCCAAGTTCTACCCGGACCATCCCGGCATCGTGCTCATCGGCAAAATCGCCGAGGTAGCCTATCGCTACTGGTTGAGCTGACACCATCTGGCCTCACAAATATAAGTGCGATACTTCACGATAAATCTCGCTCGTGAAAAGATTACTTGCACCGGTAGACTTCTGATTACTATCTTAGACTAGGCCAGATTTAGCCTTAGAGCGTAAACTTCTGAAGGTATGCAACGTGCCTTCATTGACGAAATCTCCAAGTACGACGGCCAGGAAACCCTGTTGCGGGGCTGGGTGACCAACCGCCGCAGCAAGGGCAAGATACACTTCCTCACCCTGCGCGACGGGACCGGGTATATCCAGGCCACGGTCTTCAAAGGCGACCTCCCCGACGAGCAATTCGAGCAGGCCGACCACCTGCCGCAAGAAGCGGCGGTCGAAGTGACGGGGCTGGTAAAGGCCGATTCCCGCGCTCCCGGCGGCTATGAACTGGGCGTGCGGAGTCTGAAAGTTATCAGCCTGCCGACCGAGGAATACCGCATCACCCCCAAAGAGCACGGGGTGGATTTCCTGATGGATAACCGCCACCTCTGGATGCGCCACCGCCGCCCCTGGGCGGTGCTGCGGGTGAGGGATGAGCTCGAGCGCGGCATCCACGACTTCTTTAGCACGCGGGGATTCATCCGCATGGACGCACCGATCCTCACCCCCAACGCGGTCGAGGGCACTTCGGATTTGTTCGAGGTGGACCTCTTCGACGGCGAGAAAGCCTATCTCTCCCAGTCGGGGCAGCTCTACGCCGAGGCCGGGGCGCTGGCTTTCGGCAAGGTCTATACCTTTGGCCCAACCTTCCGGGCCGAACGCAGTAAAACGCGGCGGCACCTGCTCGAGTTCTGGATGATCGAGCCGGAAGTCGCCTTTATGACCCACGGGGAAAATATCCAGCTTCAGGAAGATTTGGTGGCCTACCTGGTAGGACGGGTTCTCGAGGAACGCGCCGAGGAGCTGAAGGTTTTGGAGCGGGACGTATCCAAGCTCGAGCCCACCGCTGGGGGCAATTTTCCCCGGTTGCACTACAACCAGGCCATCGAGATGGTCAATAAAATCGCCCAGGAGCAGCCCGAACTGGGGCTCGAGCCGCTGCTCTGGGGTGAGGATTTCGGCGCGCCGCACGAGGCGGCGCTCTCGGCCCGGTACGACCGCCCGCTGGTGCTCGAGAAGTACCCCGCCGCGGTCAAAGCCTTCTACATGGAACCCGACCCGGAGGATTCGCGCCTCGTCCTGAACGACGACATGCTGGCCCCAGAGGGCTACGGCGAGATCATCGGCGGGTCACAGCGCATCCACGACCCTGAACTTCTGCTCCAGAAAATCCGCGAGCACGGGCTGCCCGAGGCGGTTTTCGACTGGTACCGAGACCTGCGGGCCTTCGGGACCGTGCCCCACGCGGGGTTTGGCATCGGCTTAGAGCGCACCGTGGCCTGGATTTGTGGGCTCCAGCACGTGCGCGAGGCTATCCCCTTCCCGCGCATGTACACCCGGATGCGGCCATGAGATTGCCCAGGTGGCGATAGAGGGATTGACAATCCCTGAAGCTTTTCAATTACAGCAAGCCCTGTCGCAGCGCCTTGATCGCCGCTTGGGTGCGGTCCGAGGCGCTGAGCTTTTGCAGCAACTCTTCGATGTGAGTCTTGACCGTGCTCAGGGAGATGCCCAGGTGCGCGGCAATCTCTTTGTTGGACAGGCCATCGGCGATCAGACCGAGCACCTCAAGCTCCCTCGGGCTCAGCGGCGACTGAACGCTTGGCACATTGACCTGGGACAAGACCATGTGGGCGATCTGTGGGTCGAGGTAGGTCGAGCCCATCGCGGCGGCACGGATGGCAAGGAGCAGCGAGGCCGGGTCGGTGGATTTGAGACAGTAAGCATCGGCCCCAGAGGCCATCGCTGCCAGCACCTCGGCCTCGAGCTGATGCACTGTCAGAACGACCACGCGCACCCCGAACCGCACTTTGACCTGTCGGGTGGCCTCGATTCCGTCCAGACCGGGTAGGCCGATATCCATCAGCACTACGTCGGCAGGGG
>PSMF01000101.1:0-1838 GCA_040290005.1 Meiothermus sp. | reverse complement strand
CGCTCCTGGCCTCGCCCACCACCTTCAGGTCCGGCTCGCGCCCCACCGCCACCCGCAGCCCGTCACGGGTGAAGGCGTGGTCTTCGATGATGAACACTCGGGTCATGGTAGGCTTGGACTGCCTGCTTCAAGGGTTTCCTCGGGGCGGGTGTTCTCGGGCAAGGGGGTGAGCAGCGGGAGTTCTACGCGGAAAAGGCTGCCACCACCGGAGCGTGGAAGATAGCGCACCGTGCCACCGTGGGCCTCGGCGATTTGGCGGGCCAAGTACAGGCCCAAGCCTTTTCCACCGCCCGCACGGTTGCTCGAGAACCGGGTAAACAGGCGTTCCCGAGCGTCCTCTGGGACGCCTGGGCCTCTATCAGCGACCTCCAGGACAGCTCTCTCCTGAGTTTTGGTCAGCCGCACTTCGACCATACTGCCAGCGGGGGCGAACTTGACAGCATTGTCGAGCAGGTTTTGCAGCAGGCGGCGCAGCTCGCTCTCGCGCCCACCCACCTCCAAATGCTCCGGGGCGTGAACCTCAACCTTCAAGCCGCGCTCCTTCCACAACCCCGAAAGCCGCTCCACCCCTTCCCGTACCAGGCGCGGTAGATCCAACGAAACCTTAGGTGGCTGGGCCTCGCCGCTCTCGAGCCGGGCTACCAGGAGTAGTTGATCAGCCAATTCAAGCAAGTCCTGGTTGGCCTCCAAACCGTTTTTTAGGCTCCGCTTGAAGTCTTCCGAAAGCTCGCCATAAGCTCCCTCGAGGGCCAGCCGGATGTTCATGGCGTTGGCGAGCAAGGGGGTGCGCAGGTCGTGGGAGAAGGCGTAGATTAGATCGCGGATTACTGTGTTGCGCCGGGTCAGTTCACCTTGTTGGTGTTGGAGGTTGGCAAACAGTTCAGCCTTGCCCAAGAGAACCTGCAAGGTTGGAATAAGGTCAGAGAGCAAAGCCTCTGCTCCTTCCAGACGTGGGGTCCCAAAGAGCAGCACCAAATTAGGGCGAAGCTGCCCTACCAGATAAACCTTCCCAGACAGCAGAATTCGGCGTACCAGCTTCTGGCTGGCCGGAGGCACTTCTTGGGGGAGTTCCCAGCCTTTAGGTGTGGCAAACACCCGTTCGCCCCACGCTAGACCGTGCAGCCGCATCACCGCACCAGATTCCGCCTCAAAGAAATTACGTAATACCTTAGCGCTGCGTTCCAGCAATTCATGGGGTAGCAGTGGCCCACTTAGATCTTCAATCAGTTGTCGTAGTTGCCGCTCTCGCCGAGCTCGTCGCTCTTCGGTACGGGCTTCAGTCAGGCGAGCGGACGACTGCGCTGCTTGCAGGCTAAGGAAAGCCACCAAGAAAAAGGATGGGGTTGAGAGCAGCCGGTTGCCCAGCGCTATGGCATCGAAACCGCCGCCTTGATGCGCGTTGAAAAATCCCGCTATCACGTTGGCAGCTAATGCGGCCAGGGTGATGCCCAGAGTAAGCCGGGAGCTAAGGGCAAGGGCGGTGAGGGCAATGGGGACGTTATACAGAATCGCCATCACCAGGCTTTGCGGAGTCAGTACGTCGGCGGCGAACACCCCCGCTATAAGCAGCAGGCTCGCGATTCCTACTGCTTGAAGGTTCATAGCTTCTCGAGTATACATACTGGCAGGTTCCCTGGCTTTACCGGCCAACTACCAGTACAGGGATCGTGCTCCAGCGGACTATGTGGCGAACCCATTCCCCCCGTATCAAGCGGCCCACCCAACTCTTGCCCTCTAAGCCGACGGCCATCAGCTGATATTCTTGATCTTTTCGTGCCATCTGTAGCAGGGCGGCGGCTAGGCGGCCTTCCACCAGTCGCCCCCTGAAGCGCACTCCC
>PSMF01000004.1:19822-68041 GCA_040290005.1 Meiothermus sp. | reverse complement strand
CGGGGGCGTAGCCAGTGCAGTCGTTCGGCGAAAAGCCCGATTATAAAAGCAATCAAAAGCGCGAGCCAGAGTGACACAGACCCATCTTACAGACCACCCAAGATCATCTTTTGCGAGATTGATGTGTACAATATTCTGTACATATAAAAGCTATCACCTATAAAGCTGCCCGGCAGAACCTCGCTAGCACGATGGACGAAGCGATTGACAACCACGAGCCGGTCATCATCACCCGCAACAGCGACCGCGCTGTAGTGATGATGAGCTTGGAAGACTTTAACGCTTGGCAGGAAACCGCATATCTCTTGCAAAATCCAGCCAATGCGCGTCACCTGTTGCGGGGCCTCGAGGCCTTCGATAAAGGCCAAAAGAGGGAGAGGAAACTGCTAGAGGACGGCGAATGAAACTGTGCTGCTGGGAGGAAGCCTAGGATGATTATCTGTACTGGCAGACTACAGATAAGGCCGTGTTCAAGCGGATTAATGAGCTAATCCGGGCGACCCTGCGCGAGCCCCTTTCGGGGGTGGGCAAGCCCGAAGCCTTGCGGCAAAATCTGCGCGGCTGGTGGTCACGGCGGATTACCCAAGAACACCGGCTGGTGTACCACGTCCAGGGAAACGAACTGCACATCCTGAGCATCCGCTACCACTACGAAGACTGATTGGAGTTGTGAGTTTATACCTTCGACGTTTACAACACCTGCGACCACCGCACCTCGCGCACGTTGGCGATCTCCCGCAGCCGCTCATCCAGCCGGGCCTGCTCGCGCTCGGTCACATCTATCCGGGTGTTAATGCGAAACAGCGAGGAGAGCGGCGAGGCGGGGCTGGAGTTGACCCCCATGGCACTCTTGCCCATCGCCGCGATGGCGTCCATGATGTCGCGCAACAAGCCCGCCCGGTCGTCGGCCATGACCTCGAGCTGCACCACCCGCCCCAGCCCCTCCCAGTAGGCCAGGGTGATGCGTCCAGGGTCTATCTCCATCAGGCGGCGCAGGTTGGGGCAGCCCGCCTTGTGGATGCTCACCCCACGCCCGCGGGTCACGTAGCCCAGAATCGCGTCGCCCCGCGCCGGGCCGCAGCACGATGCGAGCTTGATGGGCACGTGCAGGTCGGACTCCAGCCGAATCCCCAGCTCGTTCTTGACCGGCTTGACCTTCTGGACCTGCGGCTCCTCTTTCGGCGAGAGCAGCCGGGCGATCTGCTGCGGCACGACCCGCCCGTTCGCCAGAGCTAGGTATAGGTCCTCGGGGCTCGGGCTCTTGAGGAGCTTGCGCCCGGCCTCCTCGAGCTGGCTCTCCAACGGCCTCGGCAGCGCGCGGCGCTTGAAGTATTTCTCCAGCATCTTCTGCCCGCGCTCTAAGGTTTCCTGACGCTCGAAGGCCCGGAAGAAGTTCCTGACCTTCTGTTTGGCGGAGCGCGTTTTGGCGTACTCCATCCAGTCCTTGGAGGGGTGCGCGGTTTTGGCGGTGAGGATTTCGACGATCTCGCCGTTTTGCAGCTCGTAGGAGAGCGGGACGATCCGCCCGTTGACCTTGGCCCCCACCATATGGTGCCCGACCTCGGTGTGGATATGGTAGGCGAAGTCCACGGGAGACGAGCCGCGTGGCAGATTGATAATCTTACCCTTGGGCGTGAAGACGAACACCCGGCCGCCTAAAAGCTCTCTCGTCACAGCTTCGACAAAATCGCGGCTGCTGCTATATTCCTGCTGCCACTCCTGGATGCTCTTGAGCCAGCCGACGCGGCGGCGCAGTTCCTCGGGGTCGGTGAGGCCCTGTTTATACAGCCAGTGGGCGGCGATACCGTACTCGGCGACCCGGTGCATCTCCAGGGTGCGAATCTGCACCTCCAAGGGCAACCCGTTCACCGCGATCACGGTGGTGTGCAGCGACTGGTAGCCGTTGGGCTTGGGCACCGCGATGTAGTCCTTGACCCGTCCGGGGATCGGCTGCCAGAGCGCGTGGGTCAGACCTAACACGTGGTAGCAGACCCCCTTCTGGCGCATAGCGGTCTCCTCGGCGTCCTGGCCCGGTTTGGGATCGAGGATCACGCGCAGGGCGAGCAGATCGTAGATTTGCTCGATGGCCTTGCCCTCGCGCTCCATCTTCTTCCAGATGCTGTAGAGATGTTTGCTGCGGCCTGTGACCTCGACCTTGCGGATGCTCCCCTTGAGACCAAAGTCGCGGCTGAGGGCGGTCTCGAGGGTCTCCTTGGCCTTGTGCACGGCCTGCTCGCGCTCGGCCTGGTGCGACTTGAGGCGGGCTTCCAGGTCGCGGTATTTTTCGGGCTCCAAGTAGCGGAAAGAGAGGTCTTCGAGCTCGAGCTTGACCTGCCCGATGCCTAAGCGGTGGGCCAGCGGCGCGTAAA
Organism: Meiothermus sp.; assembly: GCA_040290005.1. Classification (GTDB taxonomy): domain Bacteria; phylum Deinococcota; class Deinococci; order Deinococcales; family Thermaceae; genus Meiothermus. Next base: position 65,672 of record PSMF01000004.1, on the reverse strand, counting down.
TCTCCAGCGTCTCGCGCGCGATGCGCATCTGCTTGTGCGGGGGCATGAACTCTAGGGTGCGCAGGTTGTGCAGCCGGTCGGCCAGCTTGACGATGATGATCCGCGCATCCTCGGCCATCGCTATAAACATCTGGCGCAAGTCCTCGGCGTGCTTTTCCTCCACCGGCTTGTCGTCGCTGGCGGCGGCGTGGGCCAGCTTGTAGAGCTTGGAGACCTTGGTCTCGCCCTCGACGATCTTGCGCACCGATGCTCCGAAGCGCTCCTCGAGCTCCTCCGGGGTGGCCTCGGTATCCTCCACGGTGTCGTGGAGCAGCCCGGCCATCAGGGTTTCGGCGTCCAGGCCCAACTCGGCTAGGATTTCTGCCACCGCGACGGGGTGGATGATGTAGGGCTCGCCGCTTTTGCGCTTCTGGCCCCCGTGGGCTTTATAGGCAAACTCCAACGCCGCCCGAACCTCTTCCCGCGAATCGTGGGGGAGATAGTGCAGTTTGGGTTCTAGGGTTTGCCAGAGTTGTGCGGGGCCAAATTCCACGGCTCGAGCCACTTTGAAGAGTCTAGCACTTTGTGGGCGGGTGAAAAGGGAGAGGAGGAGCTATGAGCGACCAACCATCAGCTAAGGCGCAGATAGCTTAGAGCGCATAGCCGATAGCCAAAAAACAAGCTCCTGTCTAGGACGATGAAATTGAGGCTCGAGAAGCCCTGTTTTAGACGTGAGGTCTTTAGCTAAGGGCTATCGGCATGTTTTTAGCTCATCGCTCATGGCTCACCACTTTCCCCACCACCGCCGCCGGGTTCACGATCTCAGGAAACGGCAGCGGCACGATTAGGCGGCCCCCCCGCCGGGCGTATTCGCTGTTCTGCAAGGCTTCGGCGTGGTTCCCCAGCACCAGCAGGTAGTCGGGGCGCTCTTCCAACAGTCTTGCGGGGGCGTAGATCGGCACCCGCACGCCGGGCAGGTAGCGACCCTGCCGGGCGGTATCCTCGTCCACCACGAACTCGATGACCTCTCGTCCCAGGCCCACAAAGTTGAGCATCAGGCTCCCGGCTTCTCCGGCCCCATAGGCCGCGATGCGCCGTCCTTTGGTCTTGAGTTCGCTCAGCAGGGCGAGCAGAGCCTCCCGCACCGAAGCCACCGAGGAGGCGAACTCCTGGTAGTAGAGCATCCCGGTGAGTCCCAGGCGGCGTTCATCGCTCAGGTACTCGGCCACTGCGGGCTCGGTGGCCCGCACCCGGCCCGCTCGAGCCCGCAGTTCGCCGTCCCCTGCGGGGGTTAGACCATTTAGCCAGAGGCCGTGCCGCCGCAACAGGTCCTGCAGGGCGTGGACCGAGAGGTAGTGTGTCCACCGCTGGCTAAAGCGGTCAAAACGGCGGGTTTCCAGCCAGGCCCGCAGGTCGGGCAGCCCCAGCAGCAGGGTTCCCCGTTCGCTCAGCAGGAAGCTCAGGCCCTCGAGGTAGGCGTTGAGATCGGCGGCGTGGGCCAAGCTCTGCCCGAGCAGGATTAAGTCCGCGCGGAAATGCTCGTCCCGCAGGCGCTCGGCGCTGGCACGGCCAAAGATTTCACTCCGAGTGGGGATGCCTTTGGCCTGGGCCTGCCGCGCCCGCTCCGGCACCGGCTCGATGTATAGCACCTCGATGCCTCTTTGCCGCAGCTTTTGCAGGTCTTCGGCGGGGACGCTTTGCAGGCACAACACCCGCGCTCCGGCCTCGAGCAGCAGCTCGGTCAGCAGCCCGCCGAGCGGGCTCGGTCTGGAGGACGGGCGGGCGGGATCAAAGGCCGAATCCCCCAGCAGTTGCACCAGGGTGCAGCGTTTGCAAAAGCCCAGCTCGAGGGGGCGACGGGTCTCCTGCACCTCGAGGCGGTCCAGGGCCAGGACCTCGGGAATCGGCAGGTGCCCGAAGCTCAAAAACGGCAGCAGCTCAACCGATCCGCACGAATGACAGGTTCTGACCTTTTTCATAAGTCCTCAACTGATAAGGACTATAGGTTTCATAGCGTAAAGGCCGCGTTACCCTGGGTTTCCCCGCACTGCAAACGGGTTCTCACCTTTCGTTAAGGTTCCGCTCGAGGGGGTATAGCAGGTGCAACGTCAGCGTAACGTAGGACCATAACGAATCTCTCAGCGGGGCTGAGGCTATACCGGTAAGGTGCAGCAGGAAAGACAAAGGTAAACGGGTCAAAGGCAGGGTGAGGGTTTCAAACCCTTTGTTTTCGTCTTTTACTTTTCTAACTAAATTACCCGTCTTTTCTCGTTCGTGGATTGCCTGCGGAGAACCCAGCCCACGAGCCCCGCTAGCCCAACCGAAACCCCGACCGGAGGGCCCAGCGTCCAGCAGGTGAAGGCTGCGCCTAAAGCCGCAACCCGGCGGGCATTGGTGACGCGATCCGCCCCCAACTTATCCCCGTTATCCGCAGAGGTCCGTGGCGCGTAAGGCGGTAGCACAAGCGCAACCCACCCCAAAACCCCGATCAGCACCGAGCCCCAAAAGAACCAGTCTGGTAGCGCCGGAGTGAAACTCCTCCCCAGGAACAGCAACAGGAGCCCACTGAGGAGGGCCAGCCCCCCAGCTAGCCAGGCCCTGGCGGGCTCCGCGTCGTATACAGCATCCAGGGCCAGGGCAATCGCCACCGCTACGGCCAACGGCCACAGCCCCCTCGAGGCCAGCCATCCCAGCACCGGGGTCATCAGCACCAGGGTGAAAAGGTCCAGCGGCGTGGTTTTCAGGCCCGTAGTGCGGGCCAGCAGCCGCGCGGTGAGCATCAGCCCGCCGGTGACCGCCATCCCGTGCAGCAGATAAAAAGGCTCCGGGCGAGCGGCGAGCAGTAGCAATAAAACCGCCCCGGCGCTCACCGACGCGGTACGAGGGTCGTCGGGGTCGAGTTCGCGTCCCAAGGCCCAAGTCGCAAACACCCACAGCGCTCCGGTGAAGGCCCCCAGCCAAGAACGGGTCAACAACCCGACCCCCACAAAACCCAACAGCATCAGCCCAACCGCCCAGCGGTTGGAGGGGTAGGCAAAATCTATGGCTCTGCCCAGCGCGGTGAAGCGGTTCATCCCTCAGAGATACTCTAAAGTGGCGGGCAGGGGTGTACTCGAGCTCACCTGTGGGGCTGGTGGGCGCAAAGAATCTACGGGTAGCGGTGCAGCATAAATCTCCCCATCGGTCAAGGTCTATGGTTGGATCACCTGATCTATGGCGACCTCGGATGGCCCCCCTTGGTAAAGGGGGTGAAAGTACCACCTCCCCTTGGGAGCACTATTATCTGCTCCTGTTCTGGACGCATTTATTTGCGAACCTCAGGAGAGGGGCAGCAGGGCGGTGGGGTTGCCCTTGACCCTAGCTCATCGCTCATTGCTCTTTGCTTATCGCTGCTCGAGATCCGACTTCTGCTTTATGGCGCACGGATGTCGGTGCGGTTCCCCGCCAAGTCCACCGCGATAACCGTCACCCGCTGCGCCGGAACCTCGATAAAAAAGCTCACATCCTTGCCTTTGGGCAGTGAAAGCGGGCTGTAGGTGTTGTCGTACTGCACCACCACCCGGTCTATCCCGGTGTCGTCGGTGGCCTTGCCCGAAATTTGCAGGCTGCTCTCGGTCTTGGCGGGGATGTCTTTGGTGGTGCCGTCGGCATTGGTAACCGTCCTGGCCGGTGTAATCACCTTAGTTACCCGCTCAGCACGGTCTATTTTGATCTGCGGCGGCCTCGCATCGAGCACTAGCGGTAGCCGCACCGTGCGGGTCTGCCCTTGCCCGTCGGTAGCATCCACCTTGAGTTCTACCGCCCCCGACTGTGGGGCCTGCACCCTGAAGCTAAAGCGCACCAGCTTCTGACCCCGGTTGGAAGCGCTCAGAAGCTCCTTCCCCATGGCCTTTACGCTCTGCACTCCGGTGTCGTCGAGGGCATAGCCTTCCACCCGCAGCGAGCGTTTGGAGAGCACCCCGCCGGTGGGCTGGGTGATGCCGATCAGGGGGGGTTGTGCGTCGCCAGGGCGCTGACAGGCGGATAGGGCCAGGGCCAAAAAAACCCAGGACACCGGGTTCTTCAGCAGCCTCAGGCTAAACCCCAAATAAAAATGAAGGGGCGAAAACACCCCTTCATTCTACCTGGACGGCGGCTATTGGCTGAACAGCAAACCGATCTTCGAGCCGAAGCCGAAGCCGAAGCCGGTGCCGAAACCGCCGAAGGCCGTACCAAAGCCAATCGCCGGGCCGAGCTGGAGGTCACCGAAGAAAGCCAGTTGGGGGTTGATCTGGTAGCGCAGACCGCCTAAGCCGTGGATAAAGATCGAGCCAAAGAAACCGCCAGAAAAGAAGGCATCCAGGGTGGCGCCCGCCCCGAAGTAGTAACCCAGGCCCGGCGTGGAGCCTAAGTCGCCCTTGCCGATGATGTAGTCAGCCCCTACTTCTACGCCAAAGGGGAAGACGATGCCGGCATTGAAGCGCAGGGGGTCATTGTTAAACACCGCGCCAATGCTGGCCGAGAAGGGGTAGCTGAAACCTGAGTAGACCCCAAAGTTCTGTGCCGAGGCCAAGGAGAGAGCAAACACTGCGACGAGCCCGATCAGTAATTTCTTCATGCGTGAACCTCCAGTGAAGAGTCTAACATGAGTCCGGCGTGTAGGAGTAGTGAGAAAACGGTTGGACGAGCCAGACTTCCTTCTCTTCGGAGGTCACTCTACCGACCCCAGCGTTATTCTAGCGTTACTAGAAAAAGGAGCGGCCTCCCAACCGCTCCTCAAGGTGTAGGTCTCGAGCCTAGAAGTAGACCCTCGGCCCAGCCACTAAGCTCAGGCCCACGTTGGAGCCGCCGTTGCCGAAGCCCACCAGCAAGCGCAACTCGGTAAGCAGGGAGAAAGCGGTGGTGACGGGAAACTCCGCGCCACCGATACCACGGATGCCGAACAGGGCAGTGCCACCCGCCGACTGGAAGCCTATACCTCCGCCCAGATTCAGCTTGACAGCCTCGAGCCTAACCGGGTATAGAACATCAGCCCCAACCCCAAAAGCGGATGTTCCACCGCCGACAAATATATCTACATTCCCACGAACATCCAGGGGACCTAATAGCTGCTCAATCCCGGCAGCAACGCTTAGGTTGAGCGAAAAGCCTGGCGTAATCGTCAGCTCACCTGCCAAAGCCTCACCAAAAGTCCGCCCTTGAGCCGAAGCAACCGAGAGTCCAGCGACTACAAGCAGTCCCAATATCCATTTTTTCATGCTCCTCGCCTCCAGACCGCAGCCTAGCAAGCGGTTTGGGGCGAGACTTTCAGCTTCCTAACAATGACTTTCCTGCGTCTCAGCGGGGACACAGGTGGGGCTCAGCGCCAAAGGGAAAGGCAGCCCGCGGGCTGCCTGCCATACGCTGGAGCGTTTAGCGGAAGTAAACCCTCGGGCCGAATACTAGGCTCAAGTTAAACTCCGAGCCGCCGCCGCCAAAAAAGATGGTGGGTTGGGCTTCGACCCGCAGGGAGAAATCCCGCTGTAGGGGGAACTCAAGCCCAACGATACCCCGCAGGCCGAAAACCGTAGGGTTGCCGGTGCGAAGCTGTAGACCGCCGCCGAGATCAAGGCTGAGGCCCTCGAGCGGAATCGGGTATAGCACGTCCGCGCCGAGGGCAAATACCGCTCCGCCTCCGCCTGCCGATAGTGCTAAACCGCCGCGCAGGTCCAAGGGGCCGAGCAGACGTTCGGCCCCCGCTGTCACCGCGGCGCTTAGTCCGAAGCTGGGCACCAACTGCAACTCACCCGATAGCACCTCGCCGAACAAACGTCCCTGAGCCGAAGCCACCGATAGCGAGGCTACAACCAAAAGTCCTAGTATTAGTTTCTTCACCCTCCTCACCTCCGGTAGGCACGATAACACGGCACATTTCTTAATATGCTTTCAGGTTTCTCACGTGATTCCCACGCTTAGCCCGAGCTTAAGCACGGCAGGGACGCCCGGCTCAGGTGTATGAGGGGGTTTTAAGATTCCAATAAGACTTAAGTGGTGTACAGCGCGTTGATCTGCACGTAACCTTCGGTCAGGTCGCACCCCCACGCGGTTCCCTGGCCTCGGCCTAAACCCAGTTCAACCTCCACCAGCACCTCTTCAGCCTTCATTGCCGCGCTGGCTGCCGACCGATCAAAGGGGAGCACCCGCCCGTCAAATAGTGGCATCCCCTGCAAGGAGATGCGCGTCCTGGACTCACTCATTTGGGCTCCGCTCTTCCCCACCGCCATCATGATGCGGCCCCAGTTGGGGTCGTTGCCATAGACCGCACTTTTCCACAGGGGGCTCGAGGCCACGCTCAGCGCCGCCCGCCGCGCCTCCTCGTCGGAAGCCGCCCTGGAGACCCGCACGGTGAGGAGCTTGGTGGCCCCCTCGCCGTCGCGGGCGAGTTGCCGGGCCAGGGAGACGCAGACCTCCTCTACCGCCCGCCAAAACTCGGCTAAATCGGGTGCGCCCGAGGCGCCGTTCGCCATCAGCACGGCCATATCGTTGGTGGAGGTGTCGGTGTCCACCGAGACCTGATTGAAGCTGCGGTCCATCACGCCTTTCCAGCCCCGGCGCAGCTCGTCCTGGGCGACCTCGGCGTCGGTGACGAGGTAGGCCAGCATGGTCGCCATGTTGGGTTGGATCATCCCGCTGCCCTTGCAAACCCCGACGACTCTCGAGCCATTGGATAGCGCAGCCTCGGCCTTTTTGGGCGCTAGGTCGGTGGTCATGATGGCTTCCAAAAAGGGGTCTACCTCGTCGCTCAGGGCGATCTTCGGCAACCCTGCCTCGATTTTCTCGATAGGCAAGGGTTGACCGATAACCCCGGTAGAGCCGGTCAGGACAGCATCGGTAGCAGTTCCGAGTTGAGCGGCAGCAAGAGAGGCCATCCGGGAGTCGGTTTGAACACCTAACTCTCCCGTCGCACAGTTTGCATTCCCCGCGTTCACCACCAGCGCCTGAAGATGCCCGCCCGAAGCGTAAATCTGGCGACCCCGCTTCACGCAGGGCGCTGCGGCGCGGTTGAGCGTCCCGACGAAGGCCCAGTTGCATGGGATTTCCGAAGCTAGGAGGGCTAAATCGGGCTTGCCCGAGGGTTTGATGCCTGCTGTCGTGGCCCCGGCGCGAAATCCGTTGGGTAATTTCATGATGAAGAGCTTAAGGCTTGAGGCCGGAAGCTGAAAGCGCTGGGCAGGGGAGGCCCGAGCATGACGCTATTTCTTGATACATCAAAAACGCCCTTCTGGACACAGGTATCAATCACCGAAGTAAGTATAATCGTGGTCGCCCCTGAGCCCCAGCATCAGGTCTATGTTCTGCGCCGCGGCACCCGAGGCGCCTTTGCCCAGGTTGTCGAGCCGCCCGACCAGCAAAGCTTGTTCCTTGGCTGGATGGTCAAAGACGAAAAGCTCGAGCAGGTTCGTCCCGTTTAGCGTTTGTGGGTCGAGGGCGCGGTCGGTGGGCGCATTTGATTCCATCGGCATTACCCGCACGAAGCGCTGGCCCGCATAATGGTCGGAAAGCGCTTGATGGAGTTCGCTCCCCCTCACCTTTTTAGGCAAGGCCCACAGGTGTAGCGGCATGTGGACCAGCATCCCCTGCGCCCAGTCACCCACCGAGGGCGTGAAGATGGGGTCGTGCGATAGCCGCGAATACTTTTTCATCTCCGGGACGTGCTTGTGGGCCAAGCTCAGCCCATACATCCGGTAGGGCCCAGCTAAATGGTGCTCGCCCCGGCCCTTCATCGCATCAATCAGCGTCCGTCCACCTCCCGTATAGCCTGAAGCGCCTTGAACGAAGATCGGCAAGTCCGCAGGAAGCAAACCCGCGTCTACCACGGGCCGCAGCAGGGCAATCGCACCCGTCGAATAGCAGCCCGGATTCGAGACAAATCGCGCCTCACGAATCGCGTTGGGCTGCCCTTTTGTTAGCTCAGGAAAGCCAAAGGTCCAGCCCTCAGACACACGGTGCGCGCTGCTGGCGTCAAGCACCCTCGTCGCCGGATTCTCAATCATCGCCACAGCCGCCCTAGCCAGGTCATCGTGTAGGCACAGCACGGCCAAATCCGCCGCGTTCAGCAGCCGACGGCGCTCAGTTTCATCCTTGCGCTTGGTGGGGTCTATCGAGAGAAGCTCGAGGTCGTCCCTGCCTTGCAACCGGGCGCGAATCTGAAGGCCGGTGGTCCCGGCCTCGCCGTCAATAAAAATCTTGGGTTTGCCCATACCTCACCAGTTCAGCTTGAGCGGGTCGTCAGGGAAAGCCAGCGAGGCGATGGGCCGCTCGAGGTCATGATCGAAATGAACCTTGTAGCTCCGGCCTTCGGGCTCGCGGTAGACCTCGATGCGGTAGGTTTTGGGGTTGACAATCCAAACTTCAGGTATGCCCGCTTTCGCATAAACGGCGAGTTTCTCGCGGTCATCCTCGAGGGTTGTTACCGCTACTTCGATAACCAAATACGTATCCTCGACCTGCGGATGCTCGTGGGAATAATCCGCGTCTCGGATCAACGCAATATCAGGCTGTGGGAGGGAATATTTACCGAGCAGAACAGGATTTTGCGTGCTGATGATCGCCCTATCCCGAAAATGCTTATAAAAGACATCCTGGAATTTACGCACCAGCGTGGCATGAAGCGGGCCGATAGCGGGCATCTCGTATATAACCCCCTCGAGGAGTTCGTAATTTTTGTCGTGAGGCAGGTCCAGGCGGTAGAAATCGTCCACCGTCAGCTTGTAGCGGCGGGAGTGGGTTTGGGGCTCGAGCAGGGCCATAAGTTTAGTGTAGCTTTTTTAGCTCAGATGAGGGTGCGAGGGTGGTTTCTGCGTGCACGGCTGACTTTCTTTTACCTTAAGCCAAGCCGGGCCGTAACCACCATCCAGCGTAGGTCTGGCCCCTCGAAGCCATCCCGCGTCACCTTGACAAACGCCGCCAAACTCCGACCCAACACGAAAACGCCGTGGATTTCGTAGTCGCGGACACAGCGCCTCGAGGCCGGTAGATTGTTATCGCGCTGCAAAACCCGCCCACCAGCACTCGAAATCAGCTTCAGCTCGAGCCGCTTGGGTGGCTCGGTGAGGCAGCTTCCCCCCGCACCAGGAGCATCGAGAGAGCGTAGCTCGAGGGTATATCTCCGCCCCAGCGCGGTGAACTCGACCGCCTGGGGCTCGACTACATTGGGCAGGAGATTTTTAGCGGCGATGCTGGCAAAACGCCCCTGGTTGCCCGGCACGATGGCGTAGGGAGAGAGGGCCGGGCGACTCTGAGTCAAGGCACGCTCACGCGCCGTCTCGACACCGGCATTCCCCGTCTGCACCGTCACCTCTGCCGTACTGACGAGGGCGTTACGTCCCACGTCCACCACATAAAGCTGGGCATAGGGAAACCCCGAGCCATCCTGAACCCCGTACTGTTCGAAGGCCAAGTATTTCCCGTCACGCGAGAAGCCCCAGAACTCGAGGGTCGCCGCATCCCCCGCGCGGGCCAGCCCCAGCAGGAGAACCAGAAGAAGCGCGACGAGCCGCATCGGACTAGCCTAGCAGATGGTACAGCAGCGCTTTTTGCGCGTGGAGGCGGTTTTCGGCCTGGTCGAAAACTCTGGATTTGGGGTGGAGGGTGGCCTCTTCCACCACCTCCTCGCCGTAGTGGGCGGGGAGGCAGTGCAGAAAAATCCCGTCTTTATCAATCAAATCCAGCATCGCCGGGTTGACCTGGAAGCCCGCAAAATCCTTGAGCTTGCGTTTTTGTGAAGCCTCCTGCTCCTGACCCATCGAAACCCAAACATCGGTGTAGAGCACCTGGGCACCCTCGGCAGCGGCTTTGGGGTCGTGGGTGAGGGTGATATCCGCGCCCATTTTGAGCGCTTCCATGTAGATGACGGCGTTGGGCTCGTAGCCGCGCGGGGTGGCGACGGTGAGCTTGGCCCCGGACAACACCGCCGTCTGAATGTGGGCGTTCGCCATGTTGTTGCCGTCGCCGATGTAGGCCACTTGGAGCCCCTTGGTGTCGGGAAAAGCTTCTTCGATGGTTTGATAATCGGCGAGGAGCTGAACCGGATGTAAGAGGTCAGAAAGGCCGTTGATGACGGGTTTAGAGGAATATTTCGCCATCTCCTCGACGGTCGAGTGCAGGTATACCCGCGCCATGATGCCCTCCACCCAGCGCTCCAAGTTCATGGCGATGTCGCGCACCGGTTCGCGCGTTCCCAGGCCGATCTCCGCGTTGGTGAGGTTGACCGCGTGACCGCCGAGCTGGTTCATGGCGACCTCGAAGGTGGTGCGGGTGCGCAGCGACGGCTTCTCGAAGATCATGGCGAGGGTCTGGCCCTCCAGGGGTCTTTTCCCCTTGAAATCGCCGCGCTTCATGGCGTGGGCAGTGTCCAGCACGGCGCGGTACTCGGCGGCGGATAAGTCCAGGTTGGAGAGGAAATCGCGCCCTTTCAGGCTGGCGGCTGGTTTGAGGGTTTCGACCACTTTACTCCTCCGAGGCTCGCATAACTAAGCAGGCGAGAGCTTGATTATACATATTCCGGGCGGTTGGCAGATCAAGCTTGTTGGACTTAGGAAGTCTATAGCGACTCGAGGTTCAGCGAACTTCCGCGTCCGCTGCATTAGCAGCAAGCACGGTTTGGCCTATCTCAGGCCCGCTCCCAGGTGAGCGTATATTCAACGATATCCCCTGCCAGGGGTTCAACGGGCTGTAGCTTGAGCAAACTCCCCTCGAAGGAGACCCTTCGCTTGAAATCGGTTCCGATGAAATTGGGGACGACGTGAATTTCAATGTGATGCACCACCGAGCCTTGCGCCTCGTCTACTTCGTAGCGGCCACTGTAGGCGATGAAGTGGTCCAAGGTGGACCGAAGCTCGGCTTCCGTTGAGGTCTCATCGGACTTCCAGTGGGCTCGGTGTGGATCAGCCAGTACCGCGCACATTTGGCCCGATTCAGCGTAAATCAAATATCCCAGCCCATCGTCGCTGCTCGGTGGATACCAACTTCCAGGCACCCACCAGCTTTTTCGCCAAACCCTGCCCAGATACTTCCGTCCCGTCGCCCATCTCGCCGGGAACCGGGTGAGATTTCCGCGCCTTCATGATTCCTCCGATTCACCAAGCTGTGCGGCTAGCAATTCTAACGCAACCGGCGGAATGCCCCACAGATGGCCTCGAGCCAAGCCCTACACCGCTCGAGCCACCCAACAATCTTGCGCCTTGGAGCACCGGACAACGCCCACGCAACCCCGCTTCTAAGTCTTTTGGGCGGCTTCCTCGCGCAGCTTGGCAGTCTGCTCGCGCATCACCTGGGTTCCAGCGGTGATGAACTCGAGAATCGTCTGAAGCTGCTCGTCGCTAAACCGTTCCATCATTTTCATCGTAGTACTGCCCAGCGAGGCGTACATGGCCTCGATTTCCTTCAGGCGTTTGGGGTCGCCCGTGACCTGCACCACCACCCGCCGCCGGTCGTTGGGGTCTTTGACCCGCTCGACGATGCGGACTTTCTCGAGGCGGTCTATCAGCCCGGTGACGGCCCCGGTGGTCAGGGCCATCAGCTCCGCGAGCTCCCCCGCCGTGACCGGGCCGGTGTCCAGGAGCAGCCGAACCGCCTTGAGATCGGTAGAGCTGAGGCCAAGCCGCTCGGCTTGAGCTTGGTGGAAAAACACCGTCCAGGTGCTGTTGAGGCTGATCTCCTGGTAGAAACGCCGCATCAACTCTTCGCGCTTTGGGGTTGACATAAGTCTCCATTCCGCTTACTCTCTAAATATCTTAGTTACTAAGAATATTAGAGAGCAAACCTAATAGTAACTAAGATTTTATCACAGAGGAGGAAAAGAATATGCCCACCCAGACCCAAAACCAGGATGTGAACGCCATTTCTGCCCTGCTTCAGCAGATGCTGGAGGGTTGGAACAAAGGGAGCGGTGAAACCTTCGCTGCCCCTTTCACTGAGGATGCCGATTTCGTGGCCTTCGACGGCACTTATACCAAGGGCCGCGCGGATATCGCGGAGTCCCATCAGGTGCTGTTTGACCACTTTCTGAGGGGCACTCGGCTGGTTAGGGAAAGTTCGAAGCGTGCGCCTCCTGAGCCCGGAAATCGCCCTGATGCATGCCGTCGGCGGCACGGTGATGGCCGGGCAAACCGACCTCGAGGAGGGACACAACTCCATCCAGACGATGGTCGTCACCAAACAGGACGAGCAGTGGCGCATCGCGGCGTTTCAGAACTCGAGGGCGCAGTACATGGGCCAACCCGAGAAAGCCCGAGCTCTCACCGAAGAGCTTCGGCAACTGCTATAGGACTGCCCTAAGTCACTGACGTGGCTATGAAGAGGTGGCTATGAATTTGGAAACCTCGTGCTGGGGATGATGCGGACCAATATGCGCGTCGTCAACGCCGTGCCTACCCTCAAGCACCGGATGCTGGAAAACCTGTTGCGCTCGAGGGGCACCGACGCGAAGAACCGGCGCAGATTGGGAGGCTCGAGGTCAAAGGCCAATAGTTACTTCCCGTCTGGGAAGGCAAAATCCATACATCAAGAAACGCCATCCCTGACGGGAAGTTCATCTTCACAAGGTTTTGTAGGGGCGCAAGGCTTTGCCCCTGACACGGGTCAAAACCTAAATCATTGACACAAAAAAGACCGTCCTTTACATCCAACCCGTCAACCTGCGGAGGTTGTAGGGGTGTACAGCTGTACGCCCCTACGAAGGCCCGACACAACGATACTTGTCCAATCAAAGGAGGTTTTATGAACGTCCAACACCTGGCCGGAATCATCCTCTCCTCCCCCGACCCCGAGCGCCTCGCTGACTTCTACCGCGAGGCCATAGGCATCCCCTTCGAGCCGCAGAGGCACGGGCGAATCCGCGAACACCTCGAGGCCGAGTTCGGCGGCGTCCATTTCGCCATCCTCAAGAAAACCCCGATCACGCCGGGCGGCACCGTGGTTCCTTCGTTTCGGGTGGCCGATTTGACCACCTTTTTAACGACTGGAGCCAAACCCTTACACCCAATCCTCGAGCTGGGCCAAGGCAAATGGGTTTGCACTATCGCCGACCCCGATGGCAACCCCCTGCGGTTGATCGAAATATCCTGATCCCAGGGGGCTGAGGTTCAAATTTAGTACCTGGCTACACTTTTTGGAGATAAAAGATTCCGTTTGACAATAGTTCAGGCTGAAAGTAAATTGCTTGGGTGACGGACTGGGGTGTGCTCACCCGGATGTGGAAGCTGATGCGCGACCTGCGGCTGGAGGTGACCCCAGCGCTCGAGGAGATGGGCCTAGCCCACAACGACCACTGGCTGCTCTGCGCCGTGGACGAGCACCACTACCCCACCGAGATTGTCAACGCCACCAAGTTCCCGGCCCCTACGGTGAGCCAAATGCTCAAGCGCCTCGAGGCCCTCGGCTTGGTCGAGCGCTCCCTGGACAAAAGCGATCTGCGCCGCTACCGCTTTGACCTCACGGAAAAGGGGCGGCAGGCCGATGAAAAGGGGCGGCGGCTGATGGAGGCGGCAGTGCGGCGGCGACTCTCGAGGCTCAAAGCCAGGGAACAGCAGGAACTGATCCGACTCCTAGACTTGATGGTGCAAGAAACCCCCGTAACGAAGGAGTGATATTGATGGCACAAGGTGTTCCCAACCCAACCCAAAGCGAAGGCGGGATGAGCCGTGAGGTGCGGTTCACCCTGATCGGTATTGTTCTCGGGCTGTTCCTGGCAGCCCTCGACCAGACCATCGTCTCCACCGCCCTCCCCAAAATCATCGCCGACCTCAACGGCACCGACCTCTACGCCTGGGTGACCACGAGCTACCTCCTAACCTCGACCATCTCAGCCCCTATCTTTGGCCGCCTGACTGAACTCTTTAGCCGAAAGTCTGTCCTGCTGATCGCAGTGCTAATCTTTCTGGGCGGCTCGGCTTTGTGTGGCCTGAGCCAGAACATGCCCGAGCTGATCCTCTTCCGCGGGCTCCAGGGCATCGGTGGCGGAGCCTTGTTCTCCCTCGCGCTGACCACCATCGCGGTGCTTTTCCCGCCGCGCGAGCGCGGGCGCATCGGCGGACTTTTTGGCGCGGTGTTTGGCATCAGCAGCGCGGTGGGACCCTGGCTGGGTGGGCTGCTCACCGACCACCTCTCCTGGCACTGGGTCTTCTACATCAACATGCCGGTGGGGCTGGTGGCTCTGTTCTTCATCATCCGCTATATGCCCCGGCTGCGGCCCGAGGGCGAGCGCCCGCCGTTCGACTACTTGGGCTCGGTGCTGCTGGTGGCCTGGACGGTTCCGCTGATGCTGGCCTTCTCCTGGGCCGGGAGCGCCTACGCCTGGGATTCCCCACGCATCCTGGCGCTCTTCGCGGGCAGCGCGGTGGGGCTGGGGCTGTGGATTTGGTCGCAGCTTCGCGAGCCGCACCCCCTCTTGGACCTCCGCATCTTCCGCGTCCGCACCTTCAGCCTGGCCTCGGTGGCAACTTTCTTTTACGGTCCGGCCTTCCTGGGCGCGGTGGCCTTCCTGCCGCTCTACCTCCAGGTGGTGAAGGGAGTCTCAGCCTCGGCCTCGGGAGTGACGGTGCTACCGCTGACGCTGGGCGTGGTGCTGGGGGCCACCGGGAGCGGCATCTTATCGGGCCGCCTGGGGCGCTACAAGACGCTCTTGATCGCGGGCTCGGTGTGGCTGGTGTTAATCTTCCTGCTGCTGCACTTCCTGCTCAGAGTAGACACCCCGCTATGGTTCGCCGTCCTGCTGTTCTTTTTGCTGGGCCTGGGACTCGGGCCTTCGCAGTCACTGTTGCAGGTGGCCGCGCAGAACAACGTGCCGCCGCAGCGAATCGGGTCGGCCACGGCCTTCACCCAGTTCGTGCGGCAGATCGGCAGCACCATCGGGATCGCGGTACTGGGAACGGTGCTCTCCAACAACCTGCACAGTGCCACCTGTGCGGCCTTTCCACAGAACGCCGACTGCCAGCCCGGGGCGGTAGCGCGCAACACCGGGGCACAGCAGAACACTGACATCGAGGGGCAGTTTAACAAGCTCGAAGCCCAGCTCGTGGCCGCACTCAAGGGCGACGAGGCCGCCTACAACGCGGTCTTGGCGAATCCCAACATTCCCCAAGAGCAGAAGAAGAACCTGGTCAAAGGCGGAATCCCAGCCCAGGTTAAGGCTCAGACCACCCAGACCCTCGAGCAGCTCCAAAAAGCCCTCACCGGCGACGCCAACGCTAAAGCTGCCCTGCTCGCTAACCCACAGTTCCCCGCGCAGTACAAGGCCGCCTTGCAAGGCCCTCTGCCGCCAGCCCAGGCCGTCCCCGGGATCATCGCCCAGGCCAAGCGAGGCCTTGAAGCCAGCGAACCGCAGATCATCGCTACCCTCGAGGCCCAGGTCATCCCGCAGGTGCAGAAGGAGCTCGAGGAGACCAAGGTCAAGCTCAAGGGCGCGCTCGAGACCGGCATAACCGACGCCGAGCGCAACATCTTCCTCTTCGGCGCAGTGTTTGTTCTGATCTCGCTAATCTTCACCCTGATGCTCCCCAACGAAGAACTCAAGGGCGGCGGAGGGTTCGGCGCCAGAGGCAGACAAGCGCAGCCCTCGGCGGCACACTAGGCCACGCTCCCCCAACCCCCTCTCGCACCTGAGAGGGGGCTTTTCCGTGTTACCAAACCGCCGTCAGAAAGGGCAGCGGGCTCAGCAAGGGCTCGGCGAAGGCCACG
The DNA here is from genome assembly GCA_040290005.1 of Meiothermus sp. Taxonomy (GTDB): domain Bacteria; phylum Deinococcota; class Deinococci; order Deinococcales; family Thermaceae; genus Meiothermus. The sequence goes on along the minus strand of PSMF01000004.1, from coordinate 49,997 downwards.
CCCACCAGATTGCCCCAGTAGCGCCGCAGGGCACGCCGCGCCTCGAGCCCCGCCGGGCCGACGGTCTCGGAGACCTGTTCGCCCACGAACTGGCTTTTATAAGCCCGCACCGAGGCCTCCCAAGTCTCGATGTGCTCGGAAATATTCACCGCCAGCGTGGGCGTCACCGGGTAGTTACCAGGGTAAAACAGGAGACGCTTGATCTTGTGCGGCTCGCCCTCGACTGGGGCTTTGCGCAGGCCCGCAAAATGCACCGCCGCCGCCGCCAGACGGCTCGAGGCCAGGTGGTCGGGGTGGCGGTCGGACTCGTAGGGGATCAGCACCACCCTGGGCCGCAGCTCGCGCAGGCAAAAGGCCAGCTTCTGCCGGGCCTCAGCCTCATCACTGACCGCACCATCGGGAAGGCCTAAGTTGCCGCGGTAGTCGAGCCCGAGGATGACGCTCGCGGCCCTTACCTCCTCTGCCCGGTCCTCCACCGTGCCCTTCGAGCCCAGCTCGCCCCGCGTAAGATCGAGAATCCCGGTGCTTTTACCTTCACTCTTGGCCCTGGCAAGCAAACCCCCGCAGCCGAGTTCGCCGTCGTCGGGGTGGGGTGCAATCACTAAAAGGTCTAATGGGGGTTCTTTCATCCCCAAGGGTTATACCAGATGAGCCCTGAGCGATAAGTGATGAGCGATGAGTGATGAGCTAAAGCAGCGCCGAAAGCTGAAGATGCTGGTTTCGGAGCGTAGTTTGCTCCGTGGCTCAAAGCTAAAACCACAACTCCCGTCTGGACTGGCAAAAACCGTCCTCAAAAATCCTCGTGCTGGACGAGGGGCGTTTTAGATTTCGGCTTGAGGCTTTGAGCTTTGGGCATTCCTAGCTCATTGCTGCCCTTGTGCTATCTAAACACCCCTTATGGGACAAACGCGCTAACATAACCCTTATGTCCACCCTCACCGCGGACCCGGCCCAAGTGGCCGGGGTAGACCAAGTGATCCAAGAAGGCATCCGGCTTCAGGGGCGGCTGAGCGAACTGGGCGGCGCACTGCGGCAGGTGGCGGCGCAGCTCGAGGGCGGCACTCCCCCTTCCACCGGGATCGCGGCCAGCATCATCGAGATTTCCAAAGCCTTCGAGACCTGGCACGCCCACGCGCAAAATGCCCTCGGAGGCCGCGCAGTCGAGCCGATACTGCCCAGGGTGATGGAGGCGCTGGAAGGCCATAAGCGCCAGCTCGAGGAGGCCGCACTGCGGCAGAAGGCGATGGCGGTGCTCGAGCAGGTCAGTAGCCTAGCCTACCGGGGCAACGAAGAGTTCATGCCGCTTTCCACCGTGCAGTTTGACGCGCTGGGGCTGATGCGCTCGATGAAGGATGCCACCGGCCTAGACGACACCAGCCGGGCGTTGGTCGCCGGTACCCACCCCTTGAATGCGCTGCTGCGCCTCCTCACCGACAAGGAGATGAGCAACGACGAGTGGCAGGCCCTCTACCAGAACGTCGGGCAAACCTTCGGAACCGACCTGAGCGTGGCGATTGCCAGGGGCTTTGTTTATCTGCCCGAAGCGTAGGACACGTCGAACGATCAAAGCTAAAAAACGCGGCCCCGTCCAGGACGGGGCTTTCTCTTTGTTACAGAGTGCGTCTGGAGCGGACGGTAGCTCTCCTTGCCTCTACCCCTGAACATTCTCGGTCTCGGCCCCCGCAACCCGGCCCTCAGAACCCTGGGCAGGCTGGGCTTTCTCACCGAACCGCCGCTCGTTGCCCGCGGTCAGCCGCCGGATGTTCTCGCGGTGGGTCCAGAAGATCAGGGCCCCCAGCAGCAGCACCGTGAGCACCTGCCAAAAAGGCCTTCCCAGGGCGACGGTCACCACCACTGAGGTCAGGGCACCGATCAGGCTGCCCGCCGAGACGTAGCGGGTCAAGACCATCGTCGCCACCCCCACCACCAGCACGCAAAGCCCCACCCCAGCATCAAAAAACAGCAGTGTGCCGAAGCTGGTCGCTACACCTTTGCCTCCGCGGAAACCCAGAAAGATCGAATAGTTATGGCCCAGCACCGCCGCCAGCGCCACCCCGCCGAGCAATAGATCATCAATGCCGGAGAGCCGGGCGATGAGCACCGCGATTCCACCCTTGAAGACATCGAAAGCCGCCACCAAGACGGCAGGCCAGTTGCCCAGGGTGCGCTGGATGTTGGTGGCTCCGGTGTTGCCTGAGCCCATCTTCTGGATATCCACGCCATAATAGCGGGCCACCCAGACCCCGGCAGGGATGCTGCCAAACAGGTAGGCCAGGAGCAAGACCAACAGGTCCGTGAGGTTCACGACGGTATTTTACGCCTCCGGTTTTAGGGCGGGATAAGCTACCCTACAAGGCTCGCTGATAGGTGGGAGCATTCTGAGCTGTAGAGCGTGCTTAACCGCTGGCCGAGGTATAACTGTGCACGGCAAAGCGAGAACAGCCTCGAGACGTTCACTTCGGAGCGCCCTTTGCTCCGTGACCGAAGGTGCGAGGCATCAGCTAGAAGCAGACGTATAGCTTTTCAGCGCGAATCGCCAGAACAGCCTCGAGGCCACCAGCAGCCCTGTCGCAATCAGCAAGGCCAGGCCCAAAGTGCTTAGGTTCAACCGGCCCAGCGCGGCTTCAGCGGGGACAGTGGTGAGAAAGGCCACCGGGACGATAAAGGTGAAGACAAAGCGGTAGGCCGCCGGGAACGCCTGCGAAGGGAACCGCCCGGCCTCGAGGAGGGCGCGCAACACCTCGGTGGCGTTGGCGACCTTGACAAACCAGATGCTAGACGTCCCCAGGATGAACCACAGGCTATACAGCATGGTCAGCGCCACCAGACCAGGCCGAAGCCAGTCAGGTAGTCGGCGAAACCCAATCCTAAACGGCTCCCGGCGTAGAGCCACATCGCCAACCCCAGCACCGCGTCGGTCAGGCCCCAGGGGGAAATCGTGCGCAGCGACATCCAAAACTGGCTATCGGTGGGCTTTAGCAGGACAAAGTCGAGGGTGCCCTTCTGCACCTGCTCGACGATACGGTTGAGGTTTGGCGTGAGCACGGTAAAGGCAAAACCGTCCATCATCAGATAGGCACCCAGCACCAGCAGGGCCTGCTCGAAGCTCCAGCCGCCAGGACGGTAGCCGCCTTGGTATAAGAGGGAGATGCCGAACAGGCTCCCCGCCGCGTTTCCTATCGCTGAGAGCGAGGCCAATGCGAAGTTGCCCCGGTACTCCAACTCCGCAGCCAGCGCGGTCCCCCAGAAGATGCCGAGCAGCCGCAGATAGCGCACGGGTTCAAGGATACAGGGTACTGCCGGGGTCAGGGTGAAAGGCGCACAGGGCGCAGAGCAGAGGGCCAAACCGCTAGAAGCACTCTGCCCTTTGCTCTGAGTTCTTTGCCTTCGTTGGGACCCTGACCCCGGGACCCTAACCTACTTTCTCCGCAGCACCGTCGGCGTGGTCAGCACCAGCCGCACGATGCCCTGCACCCGCATTTCCTCACACTCAGCCAGGCGGAACACCGGGCCACGCGGATTCCACGACTTGAGCACTTGCCCATCCTCCCCATCCGTCCAGACCTTGAGCACTCCTCCCTCGTAGTTTTCGGCCAAGCAGCGCACCCAGACCACCACCACGTCACCGGAATCGGGATGGCGGCCCCGCTCGGCGATGACCACCGCGCCGGGCGGAATCCCGGTGACTTCCTCGGAGACCATCGAGTCGCCCGCCACCCGCAGCGCGAACAACCGCTCCGGGCGTGTCCCCTGCGGCAGAAATGACTCGTCTATCAGCAGCCGACTATCCGGCGTTTCATATAGCTCGACGGACTTCATCCCCGCCGAGACGGTGCCTAAGAGCGGGATGCCGAGGCCCGGCTTGTAGGGCTGGCTGCGCAGTGCCCGGAGACCGTCCTGCTCGCTGAAATCTAGCTCGAGCCCGGTGGCCTCAGCAAACTCCGTCCAGCTCCACTCCAGCGCCTTCAACAGTGCTTTGAGCTTGGCCGCCCCTAAATCCAGCGTGGGATGCACCAGACCGCGCTCGAGGCGGCTGATCTCGGTTTGGTTCAACAGGGCGGCTTCTCGCGCCACCTCGATCTGGGATTTCTCGAGGGTTTGCCGTCGCTCACGCAATGCACTGGCCCAATGGGGTGGGGTCATGCTGGTCTCCTCGAGGTGATTATAAATCATATTGACTCACCTTGATTTGGTCTCAGTCACCTTGACTAAGAATTACTTCTACTGTAACATTTCTATTAGGCAATGTTATGTTTTTAGCAGAATAAACCCGATGGTCCCTCCGCACAAGCCCCCAACCCCTCAAACCCAAAAAGGAAGCTATGAACGCAGATACTCCAATCTGGCAGGTTTTCGTCTCAGCTGGGGCGCTGGCCCTGTGCGGCGCGGTGTTGCGGGTACTCACCGACAGCGTACGCGGCGAGGGCTGGAAAAAGGCCACGCGGGTGCTGTCCAGCGCTTTCTGGGGCGGGCTGGTGGCGATTTTTCTGTCCGGCTGGCTCAAAGTAGACCGCTCGGGACTCCTCGCGGCGGCAGTGATGTTCGGCTGGATGGGCTACGAGGTGGTGCTGGACACTTTTCTCAAGCTGCTCACCCTCAAAGCCGGGGCCAAAGAGCCGGAAAAGACTCCTTCCCCGCCCCCGCCCCCGACCCCAGAATCGCCCGCTAAGAATCGCCGTCCCTAACGCAACCGGCTTTAGCCTTCTATTTCAGGCCTGAGAGGTCAAAAACCACATCACGCGTCCCCGTCACCTGAAACTTGAGGCTGGCGGGCTTTTGGTCCTTCTCGAGCTTGAAGACCAGGCGCCCGCTGGCTTTAGCCCCCGCGCCGAGCTTTGCGCTAAACTCGGCATCCCTCGAGGCCAGCAGCACTGCCGCACTGCTCACTTCGGCATTATCGCTGTCGAGCAGGGTGCCGCCCGTGTTGTAGCTGCCATAGCTCTGCTCGGTCGGCCCGGTGCCCTTGAGGGTAAAGCTCACCACCAGCAACCGCCCACCCTCGAGCAGGTCCACGTCGGCCATCGGCTTGTCGGAGAAGGCGAAGCCATCCACCATGAGATCGTTCATATAGCCGGGATAGGCGGTTCCGACGGCGCCTTTAAGCGGGTTAGGGGCCACGCTCCCGTCGCTGCTGGCGGGGTCTACTAGGGGCGCGGGGAGCGGAGCGATTTTGCCCTTGAGGTCGTAGCGGATCACCTTGTCGCCGTCTTCTACGATCAGCTTGGGCAGGCTTGCGGCGTTGTCCAGGGTCAGGTAGCTGAACACGTCGAGCTTCTGCCCCGGCTTGAGGTCCACGAAGGCGGTTTGGCGGGTTTTGAGGTCGAACCAATCATTGCCCGAGACCGTCTTGTTGTTGGAGTCTACCCCGCTGTAGCTGACCCGGTTGGCCCCGTTTTCGCTGTCTTTCATCGGGTTTTGCACCGTGGCGTAGACCACTACCAGCTTGCTGTCGGGCTTGATCAGGTCATCGCCGCCAGCGATAAAGTGCCCGGCCACGTACTCCAGCTTGGTGATGGTCAGGTTGAGAGCGTCGTTGGTCCCGGCCCGCAGAGTGTAAGTTTGCCCAACCTGCCCCTCACCGCCCGCGAGTTGCTGAGCGCCCTGCACCGCAGCCTGCGCGGCCCCGGCACGCTTCGCGGTGAGGGTGGTTCCCATAGCGGAAGCGGTGAAGCCTAAGCCCTTGGCGACATCGAGTGCCACCACATAGCCGGTACCACCCTTGCTCACCAGCGGAACCGCCACGCTAAAGCCGCCGAGTTTGAAGGTGGCTTGGTTGCCGCCCACGTTGAGCGCCGCCCCCAGCGCCGTTGCCAGCGGCTTGGCCGCCGCGTAGAGCCTGCCCCCTTCGCTATAGCCCGGCGGTACCGTGTTTTTGCCGTCTAGACTTAGGGTGATGTTGCCCTGAGCAAACCCAAAAGCCGACCCTACCAAAACCAAAGCCGGTAACGCACGACGCGGCATCTTTGCCTCCGCACCCCAAACTTTGGGCGCATTCGGATGATAAGAATTTCACCGTTGCTAAAGCGTTATAGACGCCCCTGGTTTTGTGGACCGCGTTCCGCTCGGGGAGCGCACAAAGGTCTAGGATGGGGGCATGGAACTCGGCTACTCCTTTTGCCCCAACGACACCTTTATCTTTTATGCCCTCTCGCACGGCAAAATCGCCGCGCCGTTTGCGGTGAGTGAGGTGCTGGAGGATGTTGAAACCCTCAACCTCTGGGCCAAGGAAGGCCGTCTGCCCCTGACCAAAATCAGCTACGCGGCTTACGGACGTCTGCGTGACCAATACGTGGCCTTGCGCTCCGGCGGAGCCTTGGGACGCGGCGTGGGGCCGCTTCTGGTCGCCAAAGGTCCTGTGGAGGGTATGCAAGCCTCACGCCATAGCACTTCTGCTGGCGTAGCGCACGCGGCTGGGCCGCGCCTGGATAATCTTGTGGGTAAGCGGATTGCGGTTCCGGGCCGCAATACTACCGCATTCCTGCTTCTCTCGCTGCACACTGAGCGATTTGTCCCGGTGGAGATGCGCTACGACGCGATCATGCCCGCTGTCGAGCGCGGCGAAGTGGACGCGGGGCTGATCATCCACGAGTCGCGGTTTACGTATCACCTGCACGGGCTGGTCAAGGTGCTCGACCTGGGCGAGTGGTGGGAAGGTTTCACCGGGCTGCCGCTGCCGCTGGGGGCGATTCTGGCGCGGCGCGACCTGGGCGAAGCGACGATACGTGCGGCGGAGCGGGCGGTGCGGGAGAGTTTAGAGTACGCCTACGCCCACCCCGAAGAGACCGTGGCGTACATCAAAAAGTACGCCAACGAGCTCGAGGACGAGGTGATCTGGGCGCACATCCACACCTATGTCAACGAGTTCTCGCTGGACGTGGGCGAGGAGGGCGAGCGGGCGGTGGCGGAGCTGTTCCGGGAGGCGGAGGCCAGGGGTTTAATTCCAGCATCTTCGCTGCCAACTTTTTTGCCGAGGGATGAGCAGTTAGCAACTAGCGATAAGCGATAAGCGATGAGGTGAGGGCAACTGCGAACCCCACCCCGCTGCGCGGCGAAACCTGCATCCCCGCCCTGCGGGCACCTTCCCTTATATTCGCAGCGAATAGCGTGCTCGAGGGTAGGCGTTGTTGTCTTCCCCCCTTCTTTCAATGGGGCCTTCCAAGGTCGTCAAAAGTCAAGCGCTGAACTAATAGACCTTGATAGATGGGGGATTTATCCCACGTAATGTAGCAAGATAGTACCCCTCGAGGCCGAACCTGTTTATCTATACTCGGTGTGACAAACACAATTTGTAGGCTCTCCCTCAGTCTCCTTACGGGTCCGACAGGCTAAAGTAAGAAGCATATGGTCGCTGAGTTCATCGCTGCCCTGCCCAAAGAAGCCAAGGCTGAAACCGAGCGGGTGTTTCGGCCCTTCGCCGCGCGGCGGGGCAGCTATGTCTGCTACCCCGAAGACCAGGCCAAAACGCTTTATTACATCGCCGAAGGCTGGGTGCGGCTGTTCCAACTGGGGCCAGAGGAGGAGGAAATTACCCTGACCGTGGTCGGTAGCGGGGAAATCTTTGGCGAGGCGGCGCTTTTGCCCGATGAAACCTATGGGGTTTTCGCCGAGCCGCTGGTGGACTGCGAATTGCTCTCGGCCTCCCGCGAAGACTTGGCTCGGCTCACCTCCCGCTTCCCCGAGGCCCAGTCGGCCTTCGTGTGGCTGTTGTCCAAGCGTTTGCGCAAGGCCGAGGAGCGCCTGCGCGACCTGCGCTTCAAGGAGGTCCTGCCCCGGCTCGCCAAGTCCCTGCTTGCCGCGATGAAAACCGGCGAAGAAGGCTTAGAAGTCACGCTCTCGCACCAGGATTTAGCCCACCTGGCAGGCTCGACCCGCGAGACCATCACCAAAGTGCTAGGCGAGCTGGCGATGGAAGACACCATCGAGCTGGGCTACCGGCGAATTCTGGTGTTGAAGCCCGAGGCGCTACGGGAGGTGTCGTTGTAGATGGGGCTCTGGGTTCGGGGAAAAGCCGAGGGAGTAGGGCTTAGGGCTTGGGGCTTAGAAAAACCGTAGGTTTTGAATCCCCGCTCCAAGGCGCAATAGTCTCGCGCTCAAACCCCCTGTTGTAAGACGTGAATCAGTCCTAAGCCTAAGCCCCAAGCCGTTTGCCTTTCACCCGGAACCCTTATAGCCTTCCCACTGCTCCTTGGTGATCTCCATCGGCACGAACTCGGGCTTGGGGTTTAGCCCGAAGTTGAAGCGCGGCGCCGTCTGAGACGTGGGCACAAAACGGAAACCGGCTTTCTCGAAGGCCCGCTGGGCCCGCAGATTGTGCTTGTAGGTGCGTAACTTGACCTTCCTGAGGCCCATCTTGGTAAAGGCGTAGGCCAGTACAGCCTTTACGGCGTCGCTGCCGTAGCCCTGTCCCCAACGCTCTTTGGCCCCGATCAGGATGCCTAAGGTGGCCTCCGTCCGGGTAAGCTCATAAAGTTCGACGGTGCCCAGCCACTCCCCCTTCTCGTCCAGGATGCCAAACCCCAGGCGGTCCCCCCTCGAGACCTCGCCCATCACCACCCGCTTGAACAGCCACACCGGCATCTTGAGCGGGCGGCTGCCGTTCCACTCAGCGATCTCCGGATCGCGGAAGCACTCGTAGAAGCGTCTCCACTCCTCCTCGGTGAGACCATCGGTGAATGGTTTGAGTGTAACCTGACCCGACTTAGGCCAGGTATCGGACATCAGCACATATTTAGCATAGCGCGAAAAGGTGGGGGGGGTGTAGGGCAGTGCAAAAAGCAACCGGCCGTGAGCCATGAGCGATGGGCTAAAACTAAAGCTAATAGCTAAAGACCCCACGTCCAGAACGAAAAATCTCAAGCCTTGATTTTGCCCATCCAGATAGAACCTTGTCTTTGGCTATCGGCCATGAGCTATCCGCTATCCACATCTTTTCCCTAGCTCATGGCCAGTCGCTCATTGCTTCTTATGGATATAGCCCCAGCAGCGCCCTAGCCTCCAAAACCCGCGTCGCCGCCACGATGTAGGCCGCCGTGCGGATAGGGACTTTTTTGTCCTGCGCGACCTGCCAGACCGCCTCCAAGCTCTGGCGCATCAGGCGCTCTAAACGGGCGTTGATCTCGGTTTCGGTCCAGAAGAAACTGTTGAAATCCTGCACCCACTCGAAATAGCTCACCGTGACCCCGCCCGCGTTGGCGATGACATCGGGGATGACGGTGATGCCGCGCTCGTTCAGGATATCGTCGGCGGCGGGGGTGGTGGGGCCGTTGGCACCCTCGGCGATGATCTTGGCCTGAACCTGCCAGGCGTTTTTCTCGGTGATCTGCTTCTCCAAAGCCGCCGGGACCAGGAAATCGCAGGGCACGGTGAGCACGTCCAGCGCGGGGATGGCCTCGGCCTTGGGGTAGCCCTTGACCCCGCCCATCGTGCCCACATACTTGAGCAGGTCGTAGGGGTCAATCCCGCCGTCGTTGCGGATCGCGCCGGTCACGTCGGAGACGGCCACGATCTTGGCCCCGGCGTCGTGGAAGATGCGGGCGGCGGCGTTGCCCACGTTGCCAAAACCCTGCACCGCGACCCGGCCCCCCTCCACCGGCAGGCCGAGCTTCTCTGCGGCGACCGCAGCAGCCACGAAAACCCCGCGCCCCGTGGCGTCCTGGCGGCCCAGCGAACCCCCCACCGAGATGGGCTTGCCGGTGACCACACCGAGCGTGGTGCGGCCCACGTTCATCGAGTAGGTGTCCATCATCCAGGCCATCTCACGCGCCCCAGAACCCACGTCGGGCGCGGGAATATCTTTGTCCGGGCCGATGATGATGCCGATCTCCGAGGTGTAGCGGCGGGTCAGGCGCTCGAGTTCCCCCGGACTGAGCTTCCTGGGGTCCACCCGGATGCCGCCCTTGCCACCGCCATAAGGCAGTCCTACAGCGGCATTCTTGATGGTCATCCATGCCGAGAGCGCCATCACCTCGCTCAAGGTCACGTCCTGGTGGAAGCGCACCCCGCCCTTGGCCGGGCCGCGGAAGGTGTTGTGGTGGACCCGGTAGCCCTCAAAGTGCACCACCAAGCCGTCGTCGGTGTGGATCGGCACGTCTACCACGAGGATTCGCTTAGGCCGCTTGAGGTCTTCGACCCAGTAGGCCAGTTTGCCTAGGTAGGGGGTCACGCGGTCCACCTGGGCCAGATAAATCTCCCAGGGGCCGATGTTTTCGCTGGAAAGATAAGAAAGGGGTTCAGATTTCATTTGCTTCCTCCGGAACGCCGATAACCGATAGCTGACCGCTGATAGCTAAAAGTGAAAGTCAAAATCATGTAGCCTGTCTGAGACAGCATAAACGACAACTCAAACGGCCATCGGCTATCAGCTATGCGCATGTTTTTCACGGATACACTCCCCGCAGCCGGTTGGCTTCGTTGATCCGCTCGAGCGCCAAAGCATAGGCCCCGTCGCGCAGGAGGCCGCCCAGCGGCTCGGCTCGCTCGAGCACCGCCCCCATCGAAGCGTGGATGTACTCGCGCAGCCGGGTTTGGACTTCGGCCTCGTCGAAGAAGAACATTGAGAGGTCCTGGACCCACTCGAGGTAGCTCATCACCAAGCCGCCGCCGTTTGCCAACACGTCGGGGATGATGCGGACGCCCCGGCGGTGCAACACCGCCTCGCCCTCGGGGGTGATGGCCCCGTTCGCGCCCTCGACCACGATAGAGGCCCCGATCTCTTCGGCATTCTCGGCCTGGATGGCTCCCTCGACCGCGGCGGGGACGAGGTAGTTCACCTTCAGGCGGAACAGTTCGTCGTTGGAGATAGGCTGCGCGGGGAAGGTCTCGAGGCTTTTGTTGAGCGCGTAGTGCTCCTCGAGCGCCTTCACGTCCAGCCCGTTTGGGTCGTACACCCCACCTTTGCTGGTGGAAACCGCGACCACTTTTAGCCCTTCCTTGACCGCGTAGCGGGCCACCGCGCTCCCCACCTGCCCGAAGCCCTGGATGGCGAGGGTGGCCCCTTCGACGGGAGCGCCGTAGTGGCGGGCAAGATCGGTGAGGACATAGACCAGCCCTTGCCCACCGCCCTCGTCGCGCGCCGCCACCCCGCCGATCTGGATGGGTTTTCCGGTCACCGCACTGAGCATGGTCTGGCCCTTGGTCATGGTGAAGGTGTCCTGGAACCAAGCCATGATCCGGGTGTTGGTGCCTACATCGGGGGCCAGGATATCCTCGTCGGGGCCGATTAGCTCGATGATTTCGGCCACATAGCGCCTCGATAGACGCTCGAGCTCGCGGTTGCCCAGAGCACTCGGGTCCACCGCCACCCCACCTGCTGAGCCGCCAAAAGGCAGGTTGTAGACAGCAGATTTGAGGGTCATCCAGGCCGCCATACCGCAGGTCTGGCCCAGGGTTACGTCCGGGTGGAAGCGCACCCCGCCCAGCGCCGGGCCACGGGCGATGTCGTGGATAACCCGGTAGGCGGTGAAGTGGCGCACTCCGCCGTCATCCATCTTGACCGGGAGCGAGAGCCCCACCATGCGCTTGGGGTGGGTAAGATAGCTAGCCGTAGCCGGGTGAATCTTGGCGACCTTGAGGGTGGCCTCTAAGCGGCCCACAAAGCTTTCCCACAGGCTGGCCTCGCCAGGGGGACGGTAGGCGGTTTTCAGCATGAAATCACCGCCCCAGAGTATAAACCATCGCGGGGCTGCGAAGCCAAAGGGGCCAGCCTATGACCCCTGCGCCTAGTTCGCCGTCTTCCCCACCGGAGTGGCCGCCTGCAAGGTCTTCCAGCCGCGGTTGACCAATAACGGCAGCGGGTTGATCACCCGCTCGTCCGCGCTCCACCGGTTGCCGTACACCCCGAAGTGCAGATGTGCAGGGGTGGTGCGGGCATTGCCAGTGTTCCCCACGTAACCCAAGAGCGTCCCGGTGGTCACCGCGTCGCCCTCCTGCAAGTCTTTGGCGTAGCGGTCGAGGTGGGCATAGTAATACCGCCGCCCGCCCGGCCCCATCACAAACACGTAGTTGCCGCCCAGCTCGCCGTAACCGATGCGCCAGACGAAGCCCTGGGTGGCCGAATACACCGGAGTTCCCTTGGGCGCGAAGATGTCCTGGCCTTCGTGGGTGCGGCTCCCGTCCCTGGGCGCACCAAAGGTGTTGGCGATCTGGTTGACTCGCACCCCACGCACCGGCATCAGCAGCTTGGCATCGGGCGGGAGAGCCATCAGCCGGGCGTACTCGCCAAAACCGAACCAACCCGCTCGAGGGCTGCTGTCGGTGGATTCCGGCAGCTGCGGAGTGGTTGGAGGCGAGTTTTGCGAGGTGCTGGGAATCTCGCAGGCGGCGAGCATCAGCACCAGAAGGGCGGTAAACGTCATTCGCACAGGGGTTTTAGCGTAGGGTAAAGCGGATGAACTGGGGTGAGGCTGAAATGATTCCCTCTCACCGCCCACCCCTATCCGATCTGAGCTTATCCCACGTACAGACCTTTTCGGAGGTCCTGCATGAAACCTGCTAAAGCCCTGGCCGCGGTTCTGGCGTTGATGACCGCCGTCTTAGCGCAGCAAACCGGGCAGACCGCCCCCGACTTCAAACTCGCCGACCTGAGCGGCAAACCCATGACCCTGGCTTCGCTCAAGAAACCCGCGGTGATCACCTTCTGGGCCAGTTGGTGCGAGGTCTGTAGGGCTGAGTTCCCCGGTCTGCACGCCGTCGCCAAAGAGAAAAAACTTAACCATTACGTGATCAGCCGCGAGCCCGCCGACAGCCGCAAGGTCGTGCAGGACTACATGAAACAGTACCCAGCCTTCACCCCCTTGGTGAGTCTTGCAGGAGGCGACAAGGCGGTGGATGCGTACAACCGCTATAAAATCTTCGGGCAGCCCTGGACCTTCGTGCTGGACACCCAAGCCAAGATCGCGTGGGCACACCCCGGCGCGGTGAACGTGGACGAGTTTAAGAAGCAACTGGCGCAAGTCGGGGTACAGAGAGAAGAGCGATGAGCTCGAGGCACCAAAAGCTTAAGGTCGAGGGCAACAACACTTCAGGTCTGGGACAAGGATTCTTTGGGCTTGTTTTTGCCCTTCCAGACGGGAGACGTGTTTTTAGCTTTGGGCCTTCGGCCTTCGGCTTTTTGGCTTATCGCTCATTGATACGCATTTGTTATCCCCCGCGTTACCTCATCATAAAGCCCGTTTACGAAAGCTTAACGAAGCAGGGCAATCCCGCACGTGGAAAAGGCTGGGGGCGATAACCCCTTAATAAGCGAGTTAACAACTCGATGAGCCCGTCCCCGTAGTACAATCCTCTCTTAGATGAGAGAATTGCCCTCGTACATCAAAATAGACCTGGCGGAACTTTGGCGGACCGTGGCGCGGTACTGGTGGGCGCTGCTGTTGATCTTCGCAGCAACCGCGGCGGTGGCCTATTTCCTCACCAAGCGCCAGACCCCAGTGTACCAGTCCACCGCGCGGTTGTTGTCGGCCCAGTCAGCAGGGTTTGGCAGCGGCCAGTTTCAGAGCATTCCCACCGGCAGCCCGCTCGACTCGCAGGCTTACGTCCAGGCGGCGCTCAGCACCCAGGTTTTGAAGGACACCTTTGACCTGGGGAACGGGGCCGTCAACGCGCAGCGGATGGACGAACTGCGCAAGAAGCTGCGGATACGGGCCATTGATGGCCGCCAAACCAGCGTTCTGGTGCTGAATGCCCTCGACACCAACCCCGCCAACGCCGCCAAGCTCGCCAACTCCTGGGCCGATGCACTGCGGCGCTGGGACGACCTGCGGGTGCGGACCACCTTTAGCCGCAACCGGCAGACCTTGGAGGCCCAGCTCCGTAGCCTTACCAACGATGTCAACCGCGGGGGAACCACCGCCCAAGACTTAGAGGCCCGGCGCAGCCTGCTGGCGAACGTACAGCGCGACCTCGACCTAGTGCGAGCCCTGGAGCAGGGGGCCACCGGGCAGCTCACCCTCCTTGATGCCGCCGACGTGCCCACCAAGCCGGTGGCTCCCCGGCCCATCTTCACCTCGCTGCTGGCGGGCATTCTGGCGCTGGCGGTGGGGTTCTTCATCTTGCTGCTACGCGAAAGCTCCACCCGCACGGTGCGCAACTCCGAGGAAGCAGGAGCCGTCACCGGGCTACCGGTACTGGGGGAGTTCCCCCGTGTCTCGGGGATGCAGAGCCGCGAGTTGCCGCGCGAGGCAGCCAGCTACCTGCGTACCTACGTCAACCGCAGCCTGATGGACGAGCACCCCAAGGTGCTCGCCATCACCAGCCCCGAGTCAAACGAGGGCAAGAGCAGCATCTCACTCGCCCTGGCGAAGGCCTATGCCAGGGCCGGTAAGCGCACCCTGCTGATTGACCTCGACCTGCGCAAACCCGTGCTGCACAAGGAATTTGGCATCGCAGCGGGAGCCGATATCGTCTCGGTGCTGCGCGACCCGATGTTTACGCTTTCGGCCCACCAGGTCGAGCCCGGTTTGCACGTGCTGCCCTGTTTGCAGGTACTCCCCGATAGCGCCGAGTTGCTGGCCGAGCACTTCCGCCCCTTCCTGCGCCGCCTTTTGGAACTTCAGGAATGGGACGTGGTGATCATGGACACCGCGCCCATCTTGGAGGTCACCGACACCCTGATCGTGGCCCCACAAGTCTCCGGCTTGCTGCTGGTGGTGAGTGCTGGTTCGACCAACCGCCGCCGCCTGAACGCCGCCCTGGACAGCCTCAAGCGGATCGGGGCTAGGGTCATCGGGGTGGCCGTCAACAACCTGCGCTCGGGCGAGGGCCTGACCGCCTCGGGCCGGGGCTACAGCTCCTACGGCTACCGCCCCCGCCCCGGTGTGGCCGCCGACGACCGCGATATCCGCCAGACTTCGGAGTGGTAAGGGAACGCCGAACGATTAACGCAAAACGCTAAAACGACAAGCCCCGTCCTGAACGGGGCTTACTGGTGCATGGATTTCGCTGTTCTGGACGGGACCTTCTTTTTAGCCTCGAGCGTTTGTCGTTGGACGTTCATGGTTCGACGGCTCTTTGCGCTTTGCCTCAGTTGTGCTACCCTAGAGGTCGCGTCTTCGGTCTGGCGCGGCGCACCAGCGCGAACCGGGTCAGGGCCGGAAGGCAGCAGCCCTAAGTGCCAAGGAGCGGGTGCCGCCAGGGAGCCGGAGACGCTAAAATTAACTCTATCTGAGTCGCAGCCTAACCGGCTGCGACTCTTTTTCTTGATCTGATATTTGCAATTAAAGGATAGGTTTATGACCGCATAGATGTGCTAGGCATGTCGGTGTGTTGACTTCTTCTCGTCTTAGGAGGTAAACGTGAGCAGAGAACTGTTATGGTTGTCTACTATCCTTATTGCAGCGTTAGCGGCTTATACACCGCCAAAAACCAACCCTCGTTCGGCGAATATAGAACCCAAATTGACGGTACACGCAAACCCCATAAACTTTCAGGAAGGAGGAATAGTCACGTTTGCAGTCAAAATTGAGTCGCCAGCCGACACGAGCGTAACCACTAAGGCCATTCTTTCACGGTTTGTTGATCTGACTGATGGAAATCGAACGGTCGAAGTTCAGGTTAATGTTCCGAACACTGTGTCCTTTAGTGGACGAATTTTGCGAGGTGGTTATCACACCCTAACCCTAGAGGCATCCTCGCCAGCATTGAAAGAGTCAATAGCTGACATGTATGGATTCAATGCCGTCCCATCTAACCCATCGGTGGCAGCGCTGGGCGTAGCCGCGATGGCTAGCAAGCCTGGTGCAGGGCCCTTGGCCGATCATTTGAATAACCTTCCTGTAGTCTCTGATTTCAATCTTTATTATCAACAAGTCAAGGCAGAGCAGGAAGGCTGCGACGATGTAAGACAAGATTTTTTACTTAAGGATGCCATTGTTGTAGACACGAAAGGTAATAAGATAAAGCTCGATACTCAAATCGTGAATTATGAGTCAGGAATAGGCTCGGGTCATCCTACCAACAAAATCACTAGAAGCCGTCACCTAAACAGGCTCTGAGCAGGATGAGGATGCAACCGAGGTGAACGAAGGCGGTGTAGTTTTCAGTGTAATAATCCCAGCGAACTACGGAACTACGATACGACGGAAGTTCTGAAGCCAAGCAAATAACCGCTCGATCTTCCACCTGCGTTTGTAGCGACGTAGATTGCGACCGTCTTGGGTCTTAGCTTTGACCCGGTTGGATTTGGGGGGGGCAATGAGTTCAATCCCTGGTTCAATCCTTGGTTGTTGAAGGGATGTATCGAGGGGGTCAGAGTCATAGGCTTTATCCCCAATCAATCGCTGGGGTAACTCTTGGGTAAGGGCTTGAGCAAGGGTTGATTGAACCAAGGTGACTTCATGCGGGCGAGCAGATGTTGTGTAGATGGCGACAGGAAAACCAGCAGCGTCTGCCACTCCCATGAGTTTCGTGCCCTTGCCCCGCTTGGTTTTACCAACGTCCCTTCCCCCTTTTTAGCCACGATGAATGTCCCTCTACGAAACACTCCGATAGGTCAAACCCACCCCGCTGTTGTAAATCTTGAGCCAGGGTTTCAAGTACGTTTGTGATCACTCCAGACCTGACCCATTGCTGAAACCGGCGATGACAGGTCTGATAGGGAGGAAATCTCTCGGGTAAGTCCTGCCACCGGGCTCCAGAGCGCACAATCCATAGAACTCCGTTCATCACCTCCTGATTGCTGCGCCATGGCCGACCCCGGCCATCAGCTCTACGCGGCGCTTCAGGGATTAACACTTCTATCGCTGCCCACTGCTCCTCCGACAACTCCTCGCCTTTTGCCATCTCTCCAGCTCAAAACCCTGGGTTTATGAGCTGGCTTCTAGACGCAGTTCAGACGGTCTCTAGAAATGAGTAAAAGACCTATAACCGTCTCGCGTACAAGACGCAATTATCTAGCTGTAAACTTTATCGTTCTAGACAGGAACTGTATTTTTAGCTCATGGCTAGTCGCTATTTCAGCCCGAACTCAGATATCGCCTTGGCCCGTATATCCGCCGCACTCAAGCCCTGTCCGAAATACTTGTCCTTGTCGGGCTCACCGTCCCACAGCTCGAAGAGAAGCCGTGCCCCGTCCTGTTTTCCTAGCACGCCGAACTGGGTACCGCTGTTACCCACGCTCCCGATCCACTGGCCCTTCGCGACCTTGCTGCCCACTTTGACCCCCGGTGCAATCGCGGAAAGGTGCGCGTAGACGGTGGTCGTGCCGCCCGCGTGGCGAATCCACAGCTCGCGGCCCCGCAACTGGTTCAACTGTTGCGGGCTGGCCCCATTTGCCACCGCCTTTAGCAAAGCGTCAAAATCCTTGCTGGAAAGCTCTTTGTAATCGACATCGGCTTTCACGACGGTCCCGCTCGCCGCAGCCACCACCCCAGTTCCGTAGACCACAGGCACACAGGCATCGCCGTTCAAGAAGACAAAACCGGGGTTTTTGCCCTTGCGATACTCACGGGGAGCATCGGGCAAGTTGGTCACCGACTTGGGCAAACAAGCGCCGGGAAGCGGCAGGGAGAAGCTCTCCGGGGGTTTGGCAGGTTCCCGCTTAGATTTGGCGAGTTCCGCTCGAGCCGCACTCAACTGCCGCCGGGCCGAGATCAGGTCGGCGGTCTGCCACAGGGCAAATAAGGCTACCAAGGCTAATACAATCCAGCCCGGCTTGATTGGCATGATTTATTCTATTGGAAAACTCCGATTTCGCAGTCCCGATGAGGATGGGCTTTCTTTGATGTGAAGAAACTACGTACTAAACACGGTGTTGCAAAATCGTAGGGGCGGGTCTGAGACCCGCCCCTACACAACCCAAACGTTTACAGCAGGTTCAACAAACGGGTCTTGACCTGCTTGGCGGTGAGGCCGTCCAGCTTCATCCCCTTGCTGCGCTCGACCAGCTCGTAGACCTTATGGGCGTGGCTCACCGCCACCTTGAAGGTGATCTCGTGCCCGCCGACGTTCACCGTGACCTTACGCAGATTGGGGGTTTGCCAGTGCTTGGAGTAGCCGGTGATCTTTTTACCCACGCCGCCCTCGCGCTTGGCCTTACCCCGATAGGTGACGGCCACCGCCACACGCGGACGCTTTCCGCTGATTTCGCACACTTTGGACATTTCTAACTCCTTACGCTCCGCCAGGGGTGAGCCCCGGCTCCTTCCATCCGCCGGAAACGGGGTCCGGCCAAAAGACAACGCGAATGAGTATAGCATAGCCTCACCCGGACGTGCTAGACTCCCCCAGATGCCCGTTGCGCTATGGCTGGTCCCGCTGCTCCTGGTCGCCGACCAGGTCTTGAAGCTCCTTGTCTTGCGGGCCGTGGGCGTGCAGGCTTTCGACCAGTATGCAGTCCCCATCCGCAAGCTGTTCTGGATTTTCGATGCCACCTTTCTCAAAAACACCGGCGCGGCCTTTGGGCTGTTCCAGGGCGGGGCTGGGTGGCTGGTCTGGATTAGCCTGGTGGTGGGATTTGGCCTGCTGCTATACATGGGCCGCACCCGGATGCCCCTGCTCAACCAAGTGGCCCTCTCACTAATTGCCTCCGGCGCTTTGGGCAACGCAATTGACCGTCTGGGGCGGGGCTGGGTGGTGGACTATCTCGATGTCAACCGCACCGGGCTTTCTTTTCTGGACAACTTCCCGGTCTTCAACCTGGCGGATAGCTGTGTGGTGATCGGGGTTATCCTGTTGCTTCTGCCGCACCGACGTCGCCGCTTCTAGCACAATGTAGGGCCGGGGTTGAGACCCGGCCCTACATTCTCCTAAACGTTATTTCACCGCCAGCAGCTCGCTGATGCGGTTTAGCGCCTTTTTGATGTTCTCCTCGCTGGTCGCGTAGGAAAACCGGACGTGGTGCGGCGCGGCGAAATCCGTGCCGGGGACGACGGCGACCCTGGCCTCGGTGAGCAGCTTCTCGGTGGCCTTTACCTCGTCGGGGTCAATCTTGCTGACATCACAGAGCACGTAGAAAGCCCCGTTGACCATCGGTGTGGGCAGCCCGAGCCGGTTCAACCCATCTACGATCAGGTCGCGGCGACCTTTGTAGGCGGCTCGAGCCATTTCGATAAACTTTGTCGAAGCTTCCACGTTATTCAGCGCCTCGACCATCGCCCACTGCGCGATGGTGTCGGGCGAAGTCGTGGACTGGCTGCTGACATCGGCGATGCCCTTAATAACGTCCTTCGGCCCGCCCGCGTAGCCGATGCGCCAGCCGGTCATGGCATAGGATTTGGCCGCGCCGTTCACGGTGATGGTGCGCTCGGGGGCTACCATAGCCGGGGAGAAGTGCTCGCCTTCGTAGATCAGGTGCTCATAAATCTCGTCGGAGACCACGTAGAAGTCGTGCTTCTGGGCCATTTCGGTGATAGCGACCAGGACTTCTTTGGGATACACCGCGCCCGTCGGGTTTCCCGGCGAGTTAATCACGATGGCCTTGGTGCGCGGCGAAACCTTCTTCTCGATCTCGGCGGGGTCGGGGACGAAACCCGACTCGGGGCCGGTGAGCACCTCGACCGGCTCACCACCCGCGAACCGGGCCATCTCGGGATACGACACCCAGTACGGCCCCACCACGATCACCTCGTCGCCGGGGTCCAGGATGGCCTGGAAGAGGTTAAACAATGCCTGCTTGCCCCCAACCGTGACCACAGTCTGGTCGGCGGGAATCTCCAGGCCGTTCTCGCGCTTGAACTTCTGCGAGATGGCCTCGCGCAGCTCGGGAATCCCGGCGGGCGGGGCGTACTTGGTTTTCCCGGCCTGCATCGCACGCCAGGCCGCGTCTTTGACGTGCTGCGGGGTGTCGAAGTCAGGCTCCCCGGCGGTCATAGCGACCAAATCCACGCCCTGGCGGCGCAGCTCGAGGGCCTTGGCGTTCACCGCCACGGTCGAAGAGGGCTTCATGCTTTGGACGCGCTTAGACAAGCCTCGCATACTCATGCATTGTCGAGGCTCGAGGGACGAGGGTCAAGGGTCTCGGGTTGATTTCCTACCCACCAATCCGCCCGTCGAACATACCCATATCAGACCCAATCTGAAGCATGGGCGGTTTTGTACGGGCCAATCCAAACGTAGATATTCTGTTGGTCAGAACGGAAAAACACCACGTATCTCCTCGAGCGCATCACCATCAACCCCCGGCAGCGTGGGAGTCGCTTCTGCGTCCGGAGGATACGGGTTTGTGTCACCGAGGGGCTCGATCCATATGCTGCTCGGCTGGGTTCCGAGCAAATTTTAGGGGCACTCGCTGACCTGGAACCGGGCGAGCACAAGGCTGTACACGCGCACGCCTCAACACACCCAAATCACCCTAGAGTTGCAGCGTGACCTCCGACTCGGCCATTACCTCTTGGATTCAGCGAGGGTTCGGTCTCGTAGCCTGGCCTCTACGCGAAGCCGGGAAGACGCAGGTCAAAACTCGAGAATCGTTGGTCTAAGCTGGCACGCCCCACACCCTCTTCCTCAAAGCCGGGGATAATAGCCCATGTGAACCCTGTGCCCCTATCCGCGCGCTGGTGGGCCGACCTGCCCATCACCCGTAAACTTGACCTCTATGTCACCTTGGTGCTGCTGATGGCCTTGGTCTTGATCTTCCTGACCGGCCTTACCATAGCGGACCTAAACCGCACCTCCGCCGAGCGGACTCGGGCCCAGGCCCGGCTGGCGAACATCAACGACCTCGAGGAGGCCCTGCTCAACATCGAGACCGGCGAGCGCGGGTATATGCTCTCCGGCAAGGAAACCTTTCTCGAGCCTTACACCGAGGGTTACCGCGTCGTCTCTGAGCTGCTGCCCAAGCTCGAGGCCGACCCCGAGGCCCCCGCCACAATGCCCCGGCTAGCCACTGCAGTCCGCAGCTACCTGAACGACTGGGCCGAGCCCAGCATCGCCCGAGTGCGCACTCAGGGACGCTTTTCCGAGCGTGAGCAGAGTGGGGTGTTCGAGGAAGGTAAGGCGCGCTTCGATGCGCTGCGGCAGCAGTTCACGTCGGTACAAAGGCAGATATCCGAGCAACTCGTGAACAGCCAAGAGGAAAACTTGCGCGGAATCAGCGCACTGCGCAGTTTGCTCTGGATCGCCTTGGGGTTGCTCGTCGCCACCACCCTGCTCATCCGTATTGGCACCCAGCAAGCTGTGATCGAACCACTCCGGAGGTTACGGGAATCCACTGATCGGCTCGGGAGTGGAGATTACCGCGCTCGGGTAGCCATCCAGCGAAGCGATGAGCTAGGGCAACTGGCCCAAGCCTTTAACTTGGCCGCAGCCAACCTCGAGCGCTCCAACCAGGCCCTACTCGAGGCTAACCGCAACCTAGAGGAACGGCAAGAGGAGTTACAACGTTCCAACCGAGAACTCGAGCAGTTCGCCTACGTAGCCTCGCACGACCTCCAGGAGCCACTGCGAATGGTGTCCTCCTACACCCAGCTCCTGGAGCGGCGCTACAAGGGTAAGCTCGACGAGAAGGCCGACATGTACATCCAGTTCGCGGTGGACGGGGCCAACCGGATGCAGCAGCTGATCCAGGACCTCCTGGTTTATAGCCGGGTGGGGACCAAGGGATTGCCTTTCCAGGCAGTGGACACCGCCCAGATCGTGGCCGAGGCCCTGCAAGACCTCGAGGTCGCGATGGCCGAGAGCGGGGCCGCGGTGCAGCTTGGGGCACTGCCCACGGTTTGGGGCGACCCCTCGCAGATCCGCCAAGTCTTCCAAAACCTCCTAGGCAACGCTCTTAAGTTCCGCCGCGAGGGGGTTAGGCTGCGGCTCGAGGTGGAAGCCCAGCGGGAGGACGGGGTGTGGCAGTTCCGCGTTTCCGACAACGGGATCGGCATCGAAGCACCCTACTTCGACCGCATCTTCCTGATCTTCCAACGACTGCACACCAAAGAAGCCTACCCCGGCAATGGAATCGGGTTGGCGGTGGTCAAGAAGATCATCGAGCGGCACGGGGGCAAGCTCTGGCTAGAGAGCACCCCAGGCGAAGGCAGCACCTTCTTCTTCACCCTGCCCGAGGTACCTCCCGCACCCCAAGCGTAGCCCCCAGCCCCGATATAATGCTTGTCATCTGTCAACATGCTGTAACGAGGATGCCCATGATCGAAAGCACCGATATCATCGAGATCTTGCTGGTG
The DNA here is from genome assembly GCA_040290005.1 of Meiothermus sp. Lineage (GTDB taxonomy): Bacteria > Deinococcota > Deinococci > Deinococcales > Thermaceae > Meiothermus. Next base: position 27,894 of record PSMF01000004.1, on the reverse strand, counting down.
GAAGACAACGCCGGGGATGTTCAGCTCACCCGCGAGGCCTTCGAGGAGGCCAAGGTGCGGAACCGCCTCCACGTGGTCAGCGACGGGGTGGAGGCACTACAGTTCCTGCGCCAGGAAGGCGCCTTCGCTGCTCAGCCGCGCCCCGACCTGGTGCTCTTAGACCTCAACCTGCCCCGCAAGAGCGGCCTCGAGGTGCTCACCGAGATCAAACAGGACCCCGAGTTGCGGCAGATCCCGGTGGTAGTCCTCACCACCTCGCAGGCTGAAGCCGACATCACCCAGAGCTATAACCGCTACGCCAACGCCTACATCACCAAGCCAGTAGACCTGGACAAGTTCCTCGAGGTGGTGCGCAGCCTCGAGCATTTTTGGCTGGCGGTGGTGCGCCTGCCCACTGGTACTTAGGCCATGGAACTTCACTTCACCCGGGTTTTGCTGATCGAAGACAACCCCGGCGACGCTTTCTTGGTGGGCGAGTTGCTGGACGAAGTGGGCGAGGAGTTTCGGCTCGAGCACGTGACCACGCTAGAGGCAGCGCTAAAGCGGCTCGAACACGGCGGCTTTGAGGCCATTTTGCTCGACCTGAGCCTGCCCGACGCCAGCGGCCTAGAGGGGGTGCGGGCTGTGACGCAGGCGGCCCCCGAAGTTCCGGTGGTGGTGATGACCGGCCTGGCGGACGAGGGGATGGCGCGGGCGGCGGTGCGCGAAGGAGCCCAGGACTACCTGGTGAAAGGCCAGGCCGACGGGTCCGGGCTGGTCCGGGCAGTGCGCTACGCCGTCGAGCGGGCCCTGCGCGAGCGCGAGCAACACTTGAGGGAGTTGGTCGAGGCCCAGAAGCGCTTTTTGGCCGACGCCGCGCACGAACTGCGGGCACCGCTCACCGCCATCCGGGGCAACCTGGAGCTGCTCCTGCGTTTCTCGCAGATGAGTGCTGAAGACCGCGAGAGCGCCCTGCGCGAGGCCGGGGCTGAGGCCGCCCGGCTCGAGCGGCTGATCGGCGATCTACTCAGTCTGGCCCGGGGCGACGCCGGGTTGGGGTTCGAGCTGTCCGAAGTAGCGCTGCACGAGGTCGTCTCAGAAGCCTGGAGCGAGGCCCGGCATTTCAGCACCCTCCACACCTTAGAGCTGGGCGTGGTCGAGCCCACCCAGGTGCAGGGCCACCGCGACCGGCTCAAGCAACTGGCGCTGATTTTTCTGGAGAACGCAGTGAAATACACCCCCTCCGGTGGGCGGATCACCCTCAGCTTGCAGCAAAGCGGCAAGATCGCCGAGCTGCGGGTGAGCGACACCGGTCACGGCATCGCCCCAGAGGATTTGCCCAGGGTGTTCGAGCGCTTCTACCGGGTCAAGCACGCCTGTGACCCCGGCGGCTCGGGGCTGGGGCTCTCGATCGCCCGCTGGATCGTGGAGGGGCACGGCGGGAAGGTCTGGCTCGAGAGCGAACCCGGCAAAGGCACCGTCGCCGTCGTGCAACTGCCGTTGGCCTCCTGAGCCCCCTCTTAAGGAGACTCTAGCCGCCTTTGACAAGCGGGGTCTTCAGCGGTTCGACCCGCACCTGCACATTGAGCTGCTCCTTGCCGCCGCCCCGGCGCAGGCCTTTGAGCGGTGGGCAGTCGTCATAGTCGCGCCCGTGGGCCTTTTTGACGTAGCCTTCGGTGACGGCGGAATTGTTGGTGGGGTCATAGCCGACCCAGCCTGCCCCCGGCACGAAGGTCTCGACCCAGGCATGGCTGCCCTCCGAGCCCACCCCGGTCGCCAGATACCCCGAGACATAGCGGGCGGGGATGCCCACGCTGCGTAGCACCGCCAGCATGGCCTGGGCATAATCCTGACAAACCCCGGCCCGGCCTTCGGCAAAGCGCACCAGCGGGGTGTCCACCTGGGTGGCTTTAGTGTCGTAGGCGAAGGTGCCGTGGAGGTGGGCGGTGAGGTAGCTGAGGTAGCCGGGCAGGTCTTCTTTGGGGTCGGGGCGGCGCACCCCGAGCAGCTCGAGCCAGTTGTGGTGTAGCGGGATGCGGGGGGTCGGGGCTAAATACTCAAAAAAGCGGGCCTGGAGGCCTTGCAAAGCCTCGAGGCTCACCGGGAGCGGGGTGGGGACGGCAAAGGTCACCACCTTGGCCTGCATCTCCACCCGCAGCGTCTTGTGGGGCTTGAGCACGTGAAAGTCATAGACCCGGTTCTGAAAGTAATCCTGACGGCTCCGGGGCATGGATTCGGGGGAAATGTTCAGGCGGAACTCGAGCAGCCCCTGGCGAGCATCATCCACCGGGTACAGCCAGAGTTCGTTGAAGGAGTCCCTGGCCTCCTCGGGGTAGCGATACTCGGTGAGGTGATAAACCGATAACAGCACGGGTATCAGCCTATCAGAAACAGGTCTTGGTAAGATGCGAAACGCTAAACGCCAGACGCTAAAGGCTGAAAGCTCTAAATAGGAAGCCAGACGAAAAGCATTCTGCGTCCAGGTGGGTATTCTTCGTCACATCAATTATGCTGTCCTGAAGCGGGGTTGGTCATTTACGAGGATTTGCCTTCAGCCCTCACTGCGCACTGGCAACCCTTCAGCCAGGCGGGGGCCGTCCGGGGTCCACACCAGCCGCTCCACGAACATCCGCCGCGCGGTGTGAGCTGGGTCCCAGGCGTGAAACACCAGGTAGTCCTGCCCGTCCGGCCCGCGTACCAGCGAGTTGTGGCCGGGACCGATCAGCTCACTGGGGAGGGTTCGCAGAACAACCGGCTCGGGGTAGGGTTCGCGCCAGGGACCGAGCGGATGTTCGGCTACCGCGTAGCCCACCCCGTAGGTGTGCTCCTGCCAATTGCCGCCGGAGTAAAAGCAGTAGTAGCCCCCACCCCGCTTGACCACGAACGGCCCCTCGAGGGTGTGCCAGTCGTAGGTTTGGCCGTACATCGCTCGCCCCCGCTGGTAGAGTTGCCAATCCCCGCTGGCCCGCAGCACGGGGTGGGACTGGGACTCGAGTTCGGTCATGGAGCGCATCCGCCGTACAGCCAGTGCTGTACCCACGCGCTCCCCTTCGAGAAAATCCTTGGCGTAGAACAGGTACCAACTCCCGTCTTCATCGCGAAAGGGGTTGGAATCTATGGCGAAAAGCTCGTCCGGGGTGAGCACGAGACCGGCATCCTGAAAGGGCCCCTCAGGCTTTTCACTGATGGCAACCCGGATTTTGTGGCCTTGGTCGCCCACGCCCACCGAGTAGTAGAGGTAAAAGCGGCCCTGGCTATACGCCACCTCGGGAGCCCAGTATTCACTGCCGAAGCTGGCCTCAAGCCGCTCCAAGGCCCCGCCCAGCGAAGTCCAGCGGCGCAGGTCCGGCGAGCGCAGCACCTCGAAGACCCGTCCGTCCGGAAGCGCCGAGGCACCGGTGCCGTAGGCGTAGTAAACGCCCTCGTGCTCGAGCACAAACGGGTCGGCGAAGTAGAAGGGGTAAACCGGTTGGGGAATTTTCATAGTCAGCATCAGCGTTTGGCTTTCACACTTGGGGCAGCCTGGGGTGTGGACGAAGGACCTTTGCCGCTGTTCACGGTCGGCCAGCCGTCCTTCCAATCGATTCTATCCACGAGCCCCTCGCGGCGGTTGGTTCCATTGGGTAGCACCGCGTCCTGGGCGGGCATGGCGTGGTAGACCACCCAGTCGTTCCCGGCATCGTCGGCGATGACCGAGTTGTGGCCCGGCCCCACCCAGGCCTCGTTGCGGCTGAGGATTTGGTCGCCGCCGCCGTAGCGCAAATCCTGGCCGCTGCTATCCAGATATGGTCCCAGCAGGCTCTTGCTGCGACCTGTGTACAGCGTGTAGCTGCTGTTGGCCCCGTCGCAGCAGGAGCCGCTCGAGCCGAAGAAGTAGTAGTAGCTATTTTTTTTGTAGATAAAGGTGCCCTCGAAGCGGCTATCGGCGATCTCCACCTTCGACCCCACGGTCTTAGCCAAGTCAGGGCTCAGGGCAATAGCATAGATCCCATTGAAGCTGCCCCAGAACAGCACCGGGCGCGTGGGGTCGTTGAAGAGGAAGGGATCAATCGAGTTGGCGACGCCGATATCTTGCGAGCAGAACACCGCCTTCCCCCGGTCCTGGAAGGGGCCTTCGGGGATTTTGGAGGTCGCTAGGCCGATGCAGGGATCGGGATCGCCCCACAAGGAGGCAGCGTAGAACAGGTAGTAGCTCCCATTGCGAAAATGCACATCAGGAGCCCACACGAAGCCCCCACCGGTCTTCCAGCTTGGGGGCGCAGTGAAGGCATCTTTGACGTACTCCCACTTTACGAGGTCGGTGGAACGAAAGACCGGAACCAAATGCGAGCCACCCCCGTCGCCCCAGTCGTCCTGGGTGGCGTAGAGGTAAAACGTGCCGTCCGGGGCACGAACCACATCGGGATCGGCGGCGACTGGAGTAACGACCGGATTGGTGTAGGTGTCAGGCACCTGAGCTACCGAAGCCCCCAAGGCCAAAACCACGGCCAATAACCCCTGGCGGGCGTAGCGAAGCATGAACTGTTCAAACATCCCAAACTCCTCTCGGGGCCACTAAATACCCTCTCTTATAACCGCGCGAAAGGCCCCCAACGTTGGGGTCGGTCTACGGTCGGAAGCCGTAGGCAACAGCGCGTATAACCCCACCGGGCAGCGGTGGCCCCTCAGCTGCCGGAGCAAGGTGTTCCAGTCGTAGAAGTCAAAGAACGGCCACCACACGTAGCCCAGCACCGGTACGCCCTCGGCTCGAGCCTTCCGCACTTCGTCTGCGCTGTAGTGCAACCACTCGAGCGGCTTTTTCGTGGCGCTCGTCTCCGCGATGAACAAAGGCCGCCGGTAGCGCCGATAGTAATCGTGGAGGGTTCTCGCTAAACCTAATCCACCTCCGGAAGCCCGAATCCGCTGTCGTCCCAGCCGGTCGCGGTACAGCAAGTGCTCGGTCTCGGGATAGTAGTCGAGGCCGATCGCATCAATCTCGACAGGCTCGGCATCCAGGCCTACCTCGGGATACCCCGCTTCGCGCAACCACTCCCGGCTGCCCGGCTGTCCCAAGAGCAAATCGAGCGCGGCGTAGCGCTCCTCGGTGCGCTCCCTAGCCTCGGTCTCCAAATCGGGTGTGGCCGGGTGAAAGTAATCGGCCCCGTCGTTGAGCCAAATCTCGACCTCGGGGTTCTCCTCGCGGGTGGCCCGGATGGCCGCTTTAGTCCCCTCCACGATGGGATACAGCACCCGCGCGAATCCTTTACGCCCCTTCAGGTACGGCGGCCAGATGCCCCAGCCCGCGCGGAAGTAGGTGCTGATGTAGGGCTCGTTGAACGGGGTGATCTTCCGCACCCGGCCCTTGTAGCGACAGGCAAAAGCCCGGGCATACGCCTCCATCGCAGGGACGAAATCTGGGTCCAGCACCCCATGCTTCAAGTAGGTCGGGGTGCTGAAGTGTACCAGGTCCCAGATCGGCTCGAGTCCCAATCGTTCCAGCTCCATCACCACTGCGTCGGCCCAGTCCCACTCGTAGCAGCCGGGCGCGGGATTGAGCTCGGCCCAGGGCAGGCCGTAGCGAATATGGCTTACGCCCAGTTCCTTCGCCAGCCGCAGGTCTTCGCGCCAGCGCGCACGGTGCGCGGTCCACCCGAGCTGGTCCACTCCCATCTCGGGGATATGCGCGTTCTCGATACCGACGGCCCAAAAGAAGGGAAGCTCACTCAAAGATGACTCCGATTCGAAGGTCTTAATCGTCAGTACTCTCCCCCGGTGGGAGGGGCAAAAAGCAAAGGAGAGAAGACAAAATCTCTATTCCTTCAGCCCGGTGAGCGCGATGCCCTGCACCAAATAGCGCTGGGCGAAGAGGTAGGCCACCAGCACCGGCAGCGCGGCGATGGCAGTCCCGGCCATCAGCTTGCCGTAGTCGGTGACGTAGCGGCTGCTGAAGAGGGTGATGCCGACCGGCAGGGTCTGCATGTCACCGTGAACCACGAAAAGCGGCCAGACGTAGTTGTTCCAGCTCGCCATGAAGCTGAAAACCCCCAGCGTGACCAGGGCCGGGACTGAGAGCGGCAGGATAACGTGACGCAATACCTGGAGGCTGTTGGCCCCGTCCATCCGGGCGGCCTCCTCGAGTTCCTTCGGTATCCCCAGAAAGAACTGCCGCAGCATGAACACCCCGAAGGCCTGGGCCACGCCGGGCCAGATCAGGGCGTGGTAGGTGTCGATCCAGCCGAGCTGGATCATCATGATGTAGAGTGGGATTAGCGTCACGATGCCGGGGACCATCATGCTGGAGAGGATGAACCAAAATAGCCCCTCGCGGCCCCAGAAGCGCATCCGGGCCAGCGGATAGGCCGCCAGCACACACAGGGCGACGCTCACCACAGTATAGCTGACGGCCATCACCACCGAGTTCCAGGTCCAGCGCAGGATATTGCCGTCGGGCGAGGTGAGGATTTCCTTGTAGTTGTCCAGCGTGGGTCGGGCCGGGACCCATTGCACCGGCTGGGCGATGGTGTCGGACTCGGGCTTGAGCGAGGTGGAAAGCATCCAGTAGATCGGGGTCAGGAAAATTACGGCCAGCACGCATAGGAGCAAGAAGCGCGGGAGGTCTCGAGGCAGCCTGCGCCGGGGTTCGTTGCTTCTAGCTGTCCCGATCTGCACAGGAAGTTCGTTCACAACTCGAGCCATCAGCGCACCCCCGACTGCATGTCCCGCGCCATGATGCGGAACTGGATCGCGGTGAAGACCAGCATCACCAGCCCGAAGACGAAGCTCATCGCGGTGGCGCTGGAGAACTGGCTGTTGCTGAAGGCTTCCTCGGTGATGTACATGATCACGCTCTGAGTGGTGCGGGTCGGGCCACCGTTGGTGATGACCAGCGACTGCCCGAAAAGCTGCAGACTGGCGAGCACCGTCGTCACCGCCACGAACAAGGTGGTGGGGGCCAAGAGCGGCAGGGTGATGTGGCGGAACTTGGCCCAGCTCCCTGCCCCGTCGAGTTCGGCGGCCTCGAAGAGCGTCTGGGGGATGTTGCCGAGGGCGGCCAGGTATAGGGTCATGTTGAATCCCACCGTCCACCACACCGTCCCTACGATGATCGGAACCCAGGCCAGCCATTCGGTGGTCAGGTAAGGCAACCGGGGAAGATTAAGGTACTGGTTGGCAACGATGTTGACCAGCCCGCTCTGGTTCTCGAACATCCAGCGCCAGAGGATGCCCATCACTGCCACCGAGAGGATCCCCGGCATGAAGAACACCGCCCGGAAGAAGGCCCGCCCGAAGATCGGGCGGTGCAGCAGAAGGGCCAACCCCAGGGCCACACCGATCAACAGCGGCACGCTGACCCCGGTAAAGAACAGGGTGTTAAGCAGGGTGTGCCAGAAGAACTGCGACTGCGGCGTGCCGGAGTTGAAGAGGTTCTGGTAGAACTCGAGACCCACGAAAGGCTGGGTCTCAGCCAGCGGGTCCCAGCGGTGAGTGCTGACCCAGAGACCGTAGAGCACCGGGTACACCACGAACGCCAGGAAGAACACCCCGTAGGGCAGCAGATACAGATAAGGAACCAGGGGGTTGGAATCGTTAAGGGCCAGGATGCTGCCCTTTGGCCTCGCCCGGTCCCCCCCTACCGCTACGCTCACGTCCCACCTCCTAAGCTGTTGGTTAAGGGGCTCGAGGGTTTCGACCCTTCTGGGCTGGACGACAACACCACAGCGCTCACTAACCTGTCTGGGATGCAAACCGCTTCAGCCCGCACTGCGGCCTCCCGCGAAGTTGAGTCCTCTCTCCCCCAGGAGAGAGGGGCTAAACAACGGGGGTTGGCGAGCATAAACTTCTGCCGGTGATGGACTCCCAGCCCAGACGCCTACCGGATGCTCTGGCGGGCCTGGGCGATCTGCTTGTTGGCCTCGCTCACCCCGTCGTCGAGGGCCTGCTTGACCGGCTTTTTGCCCAGCAGGGCGGCCTCGAACGCCGAATCCCAAGCCCCCCGCACCTGAGCCACCCATGGGTAGCCGGAAGTCGCGTAGACGTTGGGCAGCCCCTTAAACAGCTCCTGCATGGGGTTGTTATTGTAGGACTTGTCCTGCGCCACCACCGGCTGGGTGGGA
>PSMF01000004.1:0-19812 GCA_040290005.1 Meiothermus sp. | reverse complement strand
TGAGGCCGCCTGCCGAGGTCCAGGTCAGGTTCTGGGCGGGTTGGGTCATCCAGGAGATGAACTCGAGGGCAGCCAGGCGCTTGTTCTTGTCGTAGCTGGCGGCCTGGCGCGGTAAGGTCATGTGCGAAGAACCGCCCCACGCCGCATCCATCTTGGTTCCCAGCCGGGGGAAGGGGGCGATGCCAAAGTTGAGCCCCTGCTGGCCCTGGTACTGCGTGAGCATCCACACCCCGTTGAAGTTGAAGCAGGCTTTGCCCTGGCGGAAGGCAGTGATCTCGCTCTGCTCGGTAGCGTTGGCCGGAGAGACATTGTATTTGTTCACCAAATCCACCAAGAACTGCACCGCCTCCACCGCCTCGGGCAAGTTGAAGGCGGCGTTGTCCTTGTCATCCACCAGATTCACCCCGTTCTGCCGCAGCACCGAATAGGCGATGGTTCCGCCCATCCAGGGCGTGGGAACCCCCGCCCCCCAGGTCGCCAGGTTCTTGGCGTTGAAGCCCGATTCTCCGGGATGTTTGCCCGCGCTATCGGCGGTGCATTTTTGCGCCGCATCCAGGAACTCCTGGCGGGTCTTGGGCGGCTTGCCCACTCCGGCTTTGCTGAGCAGGTCTTTGTTGTAGTACATCGCCAGGGCTACCGAGTGGATCGGCACCCCGTAAGACTTGCCCTGATAGTCGGCGGTCTCCCACAGCGATTTGTAGAAGCGGCTCTTGTCAATCCCAGCAGCCTTGAGTTCGGCGTCGGTCAGCTCAGTCACGGCGCGGCGGGCAATGAAGCCAGTGATCTGGTCTTCGTTGATGACCACCACGTCGGGAGCCCGGCCTGAGGCTACCAGCGGGGCCAGTTGCTGCCAGATGGTCCCCCAGGGCTGGGCCTGCGCCTTGACCACGATGTTGGGATGGGTGTCGTTGAATTTCTTGACCAGTCCCTCCATTACAGGTCGGTCCGGGCCGGTGAAACCGTGCAGATAGGCGATCTCCACCCTGGGACCGGTGTAGCTGCTCTGGCTACCCTGCTGCGCAAACACACCCACCCCCACCAACAGGGTCACCAGGGCCAACGGGGTCAGACCTTTTCTTGCCATTTGACTCCTCCTTTTTCCAACTGGCCCTTTCATCATGCTCCGGAAGCTGGTAGAGGTGTATGAGAAATCTCACGCTAAGCCCTACCGCCTTGGGAGAATGGGCGCAGCTCGAGGTCGCCCAAAGATTCTATAGGAGTGCATAGCTAAGCACTCCTACACCTCCCGCCATGGGTGGGCCGAGGACGAAGAGGGGTTTCCTTCACCCTAACAATTCATATCTCGATCCCTGCCGAACAGGGAATCTTGCCCAATTGCGGACATCCAGGTGGAAGTCGCAACGCCCAACCCACGAGATTATCGCCCCTACTCGGCATAGTCCTCTTTGGAGAGCTTCTCCTTCCAGTGCCGGCTGTATCCCATGGGGTTGTCCGGGTTGAGCTCGAGTTCACCCGGGCTGCGTTCGCCCTTGGTGGCCTGGCGCAACCGAGCCATATCGGCCTTGGGTTTGCGGCGCTCATCGAGGAGGCCGTTTTGTTCCTGGAAGGTGTCGGTGAGCTGGGTGTAGCAGAACCCGGCCAGACCCTTGAGTTCGTGGACCACCTCCATCATCGCCTCGTACCGCTCGAGGAAGGCCGCGCTGTCCTGGGCGCGGCTATACCCCCAGCTCCCCTTGGGCTCGGCGCTGAAGGCCATCCCGCCAAACTCCGAAAGCACCACCGGTTCCCCCCGTAGCTCGATGCCCTGCACGCGCAGGGCGCGGCCCCTGGGGTTCTCCACCGTAGCCTTCACCGCGCCGGGCGTAGCGTAGCGCTCCATCAGCTTCTCGGGTTTGTGGGTGTAGTCGTGGATGCCTACCCAGTCGCCCCCCACAAACTCCCAGCCGTCGTTGGTGATGGAGAGCCGGGTGGGGTCTAGGGTCTTGGTGAGGTGGTAGAGGGCTTGGGCGTAGTGCCGGTGGGTCGGGTTGGTCATCAGGTCCGGCACCCCCCAACTCTCGTTGAAGGGCACCCAGGCCATGATGCAGGGATGGCTGCGGTCGCGCAGGATGGCCTCGCGCCACTCGTTCACGAAATCGCCCACGAGGTCGGGGTGGAAGCTATAAGCGCTGGGCATCTCCTCCCAGACCAACAGGCCCAGCACATCGCACCAGTAGAGCCAGCGGGGGTCCTCGAGCTTCTGGTGCTTCCTCACCCCGTTGAATCCCAGCATCTTGGCGAGTTCCACGTCGCGGCGCAGGGCCACGTCGTCCGGGGCAGTCATCAGGCTCTCGGGCCAGTAGCCCTGATCGAGGGCCATCCGCAGGTAGTAGGGGTGCCCGTTGAGGGTGAAGCGGCCCCCCTCGGTGCCGATCGAGCGCATCGCGGTGTAGCTGCTCAGCGTGTCCACCACCGCGTCAGCGTCTAGGAGTTCCACCCGCGCTTCGATCAGGTGGGGGTGGGCCGGGCTCCACATCAGCTCGGCCCGCCGGTCGTCTATGCCGGGGTCGGGGAGGTGCAGGGTTCGGGTCACCCGCTCCCCCTTCACCCCGAAAGTGTCGCGCACCAGTTCCTCTTCGCCCCGCCACAGCCGCACCCGCACGCTCATCTCGGGCCGCAAAGGACCGGCCAGGCGCACCTCCAGCCCCACCGTCCAGCTCTGCACGTCCGAAGTCCAGCGCAGGTCGGCGATGCGAGTCTCGGGGACGGCCTCGAACCACACCGTCTGCCAGATGCCGGTGGTGCGCGGATACCAGATCACGTGCGGCTCCTCTTCCCAGTCCTGTTTGCCCCGCGCCTGGCCCAGGTTCTTGGGGTCGTCCTCGGCCCGAACGACAATTTCCAGGGCCTCAGCACCCTCCAAAGCCTCGGTCACATCGGCGGTGAACGGGGTATGGCCGCCCCGGTGCTCGGCCACCAGCTGGCCGTTGACCCAGACCTTGGCGTGGTAGTCTACTGCACCAAAATGCAGCAGCAGACGGCCTTCGCGCTCCTCCTCGCTGAGCTTCACCGTCTTCGAGTACCACACCACGGGGTGAAAGCCGGTGTCCCCAAGGCCGCTCTTGGCGCTCTCCGGCGCGAAGGGCACCAGGATTTCACGGTCAAACACGGCCTGCGACGGCTTCTTCCAGGCCCCGGCGTCATCGTAGGCAAAGCGCCAGGGGCCATTCAAACTGCGCCAGGTGGGGCGCTCTAGCAGCGGGTTGGGGTGATCGCTCAGCTTCATTCCATAGCTCCTAAAATCTTTGCTCCGGTAGGATAAACTTTATTTCCCAAGGAAACTTTACTAAGGCATCGGCCCCTAGACTAGACGGAAGCCCTCAGTCGCAGATTAAGCCCATGAGCCCGGGGCAGGCACCCTGGTTCAACCCTGCATCTCCCGGTGCGCGGTGGTGATCGGCACCTCGGCCACCCGGATGCGGGTGCAGGCATAGGGGACAAAGTGAACGGTATGCACCGGGAGCCTGGAGTACACCGGGCTTTGCGGGGGCCGGGCAGCGGAGTTTTGCTCCAGGTCCCAGACCTCGACCATCTGCGCTGGGACCCGTACCCGTAGCGGCGCACCCTCGACCTGGCCGTGCTGGCGGGTCTTGCCCAACGAGAACGGCGGCGAGCGCAGCTCAAACCGCTCCACCACGCACTCCTCGAGCTTCCCTGAGTCTAGGGCTAGGCCAAAATTCCAGGAGTGCCGGGGCCGCACCTCCCAGTCCCCAAACCCCTCTGAGCCGGGAATCTGCTCCCAGATTTCCCCCGGCCAGAAGGCCAGGGTGAGCGGCCCCAGCGCGAGCGCCACCGCATGATAGGGGCGTTCCAACCGCCGCAGTTTCATCGGCAGATACAGGTCTAACGCGTCCCCAGCCTGCCAGGTGCGCTCCACCCGCACAAAGCCGTGCTCGTTGGGGACAGCATTCACCGCCTCGCCATTGACGCTGAGTTGCGCCGCTTCACACCACTGTGGAATCCGAAGATGCAGTGGAAACTGTACGGCCTGAGCTGGATTGACCTCAAGCCTCACCCTCTCCTTGAACGGATACTCTGTCTGGAGCTCTAAAGATACCGGGATGCCGCCTAGGACGGTCCGAACCCGGTTTGGCGCGTAGGCCACGGCGGCCAGACCGCCGTCCGCGGTTTCCATCCACAGCGAACGCACAAACTTGGGCCAGCCCTGGTGCAGGTTGGCCGTACAGCAGCCAAAATGCGGCTCGAGGCCGAAGGTGTTGGTGTCGTCTGAACTCATCGTCCAGTTCCGCCGGGCCACCGTGCACAGCACCTGATTGACCTGCTGGTGATACTGGTGGGTGTGCATGCGCGGGTCGAAGTGGGCGGGCAGGGCGTTGTAGGCGATCTGCTCTAAACGGTCGACAAACTCCCGCTCGCCAAAGGTCCGCACCAGCACCTCTAAGCTGTACATCAGCTCGACCACCGCGCACAGCTCGAAGCCGCTGCTGGGCGAGTCCCCCGCCAGCCACTCGTCGCCGTTGAACATCCCCACCGCCGTCCCGTGATAGCGGTCAAGGTTGGCGAGGGCGGCTCGAGCCGTCTGCAAGTGCGTTCGGTCGCCGTCCAGCAAAAACTGCACCGCGAAATACTTTATCGCCATCGCCACGTTGACCACGTGGGTGAAGTGGTTGAAGGTCCGTTCGGGCCCTTGAATCAGCCGCTCGGTGAGGTATTTGTCCCAATCGAGAGTTTGACCGAGCAAAAGACTCGCCAACTCGAGCAACCACCCCTCGCCGGTGCGCTCAAAGAGCCACAGCACGCAGAGGATGTTCTCCGCTCCTCTGGCCTGGCCCCAGTCGCGCAGAGGACGAGTGGGAAGGGCCCCCTGCTGGTGGCGAAAATACCGCGTCATGAAGGGGATAACCCGCTCATCTCCGGTGGCCTCGAAGTAGTGCGTCAAGACTTTGAGCACCACCATCCGGGGCCACCAGTCGTTGTTGGTGGGCGGGCCGAAAAAGCCGTCCTCCTGCTGGCTGGCTAGGATTGCTTCGATCCATTTTTGCGCCTTGGCTTTGAGTTCGGCGTCGTCCAGCAGGTAGGCCAGGGGGACTAGGCCATCGAGGTAGTAGGGACCCCGCTCCCAGTCCTCGCCGGTTCCCCCCAGCCAGGCGCTATTGGGGCCGACATCCGGCCAGAGTTCCTCCAAGTGTCCGGTCAGGCCCTCGGCTTGCAGCCGAAGCTGCTCCAAAAGCCATCCGCTGGCTTTGATGCTTCGCGGCGTGAGTTCGTGTAGGGCAGTGGGAAGCGGTTGGGATGCGATTGGTTTCAAGATGGCCTCCTCTCGTTTTAAGGTTCTGTCTGGGACGGAATAAATATGGTTTGAGTATTCCTAGTTCAGGGCGTGATGGGGCTCGAGCCGTCAAACCACCAAATCCTTGTCATGCCCCGCGAAGCGAAACATCCCATACGCGCGTCAATCATTTATTTCTCCGGCAGAAAAGGACATACTTTTCTACCTGACATATTGTGAAGCGCGTGTGGGATTCTTCGGCGAAACTATGACTCCCTGCGGTCGTTACCACTTGGTTCCGCTCAGAATGACACCCCTTTAGGCTTTGACCGAGCCCGCGATCAGGCCGCTGATGTAATAGCGCTGGAGCAACAGGAACAAGATCGCGCAGGGCAAGATCGAGACGGTAATCCCCGCTTGCATCAAGCCCCAGTTGATTGTGCCTAAGTAGCCGGACTGAGCGTTCAAAAGCATGATCGGCAGGGTGAACTTGTCCTGGTCGGTCATGAAGATGAGGGCGGCCAAGAACTCGTTCCAGGAGGCGAAGAAGGCGAACAGCGCCACCGTCACGATGCCGGGCATCACCACCGGCAACATCACCCGTGTCAATAGCGAAAAAGCGTTGCAGCCGTCAATCAGGGCTGCTTCTTCAAGTTCCCGCGGCACACTGTCGAACGAATTCCGCATCATGAACACCGAAAACGGGAGTTGGAAGGTGATGTAGACCAGGGCCAGCCCCAGCAGGGTGTTTTGCAGCGACAGGGTTTTGAGCACCAAAAATAGCGGCGTGAGGATGCTCTGGAAGGGGATCATCAGCGTGACCAGGATCACCACGAACAACACGTTCTTGCCGGGGAAGTAAAAGCGGGAGAAGCCGTATCCGGCCAGGGTACTCAAGAAGACGATCCCCGCCACGGTGATGAGGGCTACGGTGAGGCTGTTGCCGACGTAGTGCCAGATTCCCCCGCCGATCCCCGCGAGCCGGAGGTAGTTCTCGAGGGATAACCCCGAGGGCCACAGATTCGGCGGGGCGGCGTTGGCCTCGGCGGGTGGCTTGATCGAGGTGAAGAACGACCAGCCGATGGGAAACAGGAAGAGCAGCGCCAGCAGGCTGCAAGTCGCGTAGTAGAGTGCCGTTCTCGCCTGCCCAGGGCGGCGTTTGGGGGCGGGTAAGGTTTGCATCAGCGGCGCTCCTCTCGCAGCACCAAAAGTTGAACGATGCTGATAGCGGTGAGGATCAACATCAAGATCAGCGACAGCGCCGAGCCATAGCCCAGCTTGAAGTAGGTGAAGGAAGCCCGGTAAATCCAGTACACCACGGTGATGGTGGAGTTGTTGGGGCCGCCGCCGGTCATGATGTAGAACTGGTCGAAGGCCAGGTAGCTGCCAATCACCGAGAGAATCAACGCCAGGGCGAAAGTCCGGCGCAGCAGCGGGACGGTGATAAAGCGCTGGCTCTGCCAGGGACTGGCCCCGTCTATCTTGGCGGCCTCGTAGAGTTCGTCGGGGATGGCCTGCATCCCCACGAGCAGCAGGATCATGGTGAAGCCCACGGTCTTCCACACCACCGAGACCAGCACGGCGGCCAGGGCCGTGCCGGAGCTGCCCATCGCCGGCTCGGAGACCAGACTCAGGCGGTAGAGCACGGTTTGCAAGATTCCTACTTGGTCGTTGAACAGCCAGACCCACAGCAGGCTCGAGGTCCCCAGCCCGATCACCACCGGCAAAAAGTAGATCGTGCGAAAAATCCCCACCCACCGCGCCGCGCGGTTGACGAGGAGGGCTAAGGCGTAGGCCACCACGAAGATCATCGGGGTGACCAGCAGGGTGTACTTGGTGGTAAACCCCAGGCTGCTCCAGAAGGTGTCGTCGGAGAGAAGATTCTGGTAGTTTTCTAAGCCGACAAAGCTGTACTTGCCCAGCAGCGGCCAGTTGTGCAGCGACATCCAGACGGTCATCAGGAGCGGGACCAGGAAGAACACTGCTACAAAGATCAGGCTGGGCACAACGAACAGCAGCCCGGCCCAGTGGCGGGCACCAAGCCTGCGACGGGGAACGGCGGGGCTGCGGGCGGATTGGGCGGGGCTCATGGGTACTCCTGAAGGTATGGCTGGGGGAGGGAGGAAGGCTCCCCCAGCCCGGACGGGTCATTTACTTGCTGTTCAGGATTTTGGTGAAGCTCTCCTGGGCCTTGGCGACGGCCTCATCCACACCCCTGCCAAAGACGGCCTCCTGAATCATGGCGAGCCAGGGGCCGTTGGCGTCGTTGAACAGCTCGTTGTACTTCACGCTGTAAGGGGTTTTACCCGTCGCCATCGCCTTAGCCGGGACTACGAAGCGCGGGTCGAGCTTGGAGTATTCGTTCTCAGCCAGGTCGCTCCGCACCGGGATGCTGCCGTTTTTAGCGAACTGCTGGACCTGCACGTCCTCTTCCAGGCACCACTTGATGAACTCCCAGGCTGCCTGGACGTTCTTCGAACCCTTGGGGATGCCGATGCTGTCGCCCCCGGCGAAGCTCGAGCTGCCCCCATTCTTGCCGGGCAGCGGTGCGATGCCGAAGTCAACCTTGGGGTAGTCGCGCTTGAGGGTGCCGATGCTGAAGGCCCCCGAACCGGCCATACCGATCCTGCCGGTGGTGAAGGCGGTAAGGAAGTTGGTCCCGGTGTCGGCTTTGGCCCCGGCGGGGATGAGTCCGGCCTGCCACATCCGGCGGTAGAGGGCCAGAGCGTCCTTGACGGCGGGGGTATTGACGGTGGCGCTCTTGCCGTCGGCGCTCAGCACGTCGCCGCCCGAAGCCCAGATCAGCGGCAAGAAGGTGAAAGCGTTGCAGCCCGCGCAGGCCCCGGAGAAGTAGTAGCCTTTGATGTCCCCGCCCAGCGCGGTGATCTTCTTGGCATAGTCCTCGAGCTCGGCGAAGTTTTTAGGCGGCTTGTTGGGGTCCAGACCGGCCTTTTTGAACAGGTCCTTGTTGTAGATCAGCACCGAGCCCTCGGCGCTAAAGGGCACCGCATACTGCTTGCCCTCGTAAATCGCCAGCCGCACGTGCGAGGGGGAGAGGGTTTTGGCGTAGGGCAGGGCCTTCGCTAGGTCGGTGAGGTCGGTCATCTGGTCGGCGGCAGCAAAGGAGGGCACGTAGATCAGATCAATCGCCACCACGTCGGGGGCCGAGCCGCCCGCGACGGCAGTGGCAAACTTGGTGACGAACTGCCCCGCCGGGATCACGGTGAGCTTGACCTGGGTGCCGCCTTTGGCGTTATACGCCTTGACCAAGGGTTCGACAAAGCCCTGGTCGGAGTCGCGCACCCAGAAGGTGATGGTGGCCTGCGCGAGGGCCGAGCTGAAGCCGAGGAGCAATAAGCCTGCGAAGAGCAGTTTTTTCATCGGTAAAACTCCTGTGGTAAGAGAGGTTTTAGTTGCCGGAGACAAGGCGGGTGGGGTATTTTAGGGGGCATCACCTTCCTTTCTGTAGTAGAGGGGTGATCCGCAAGAGGCCCGGACGACCAGTCTGCATGGAAGGCGCTGGACTCCGGGCTCATTGCGTCCGTCAATCATCCGAAGCAGGCGGCGGCCCGCCTGGCGTCCGAGCTCGAGAAGGTTCATATCTACCGAGGTGAGGGGCGGTCGGGCGGCCTCGGCGAGGATTTCCCAGTTGTCAAAGCCCACCACCGCGAGGTCCTCGGGGACGCGCACCCCGGACTCGCGCAGGGCATCCAACGCGCCCCGCGCGATCAGGTCGCTGCCACAGAACAATGCGTCTATCTTGGGGTCGCGCTGGAGAAGCTCCCGCACCGCCTGATACCCCCAAGCCTCGCTCCAGGCACCGTGCAGGATGCGATGTTTGGAAAGTTTGAGGCCGTGCTCCCTTAGGGCTTTTTGCATCCCCTGAAGGCGCTCCCTGGCCGCACCAAAGCGCTCCGGTCCGGTGATGTGGGCGACGTTCCTCCGTCCTAAACGGAGCAAATGCCCAGTGGCGATATATCCGCCTTGCGCGTCGTCGGGAAGTAGGCACAAAGCAGCCGGGTCGTCCACCTGAGCATACGCGTACAGCACGGGGATTTTGGCCCCGCGCAAATCGAGCGAGGGACGCGGGTCGGTGCGCCTGCTGGTCACGATAATCCCGTCTACCCGCTTGGCTAGGAGCGATTCGACGTGCTGGCGCTCTAAAACCGGGTCGTCCTTGGCGTTGCAGAGGAACACCGAGATTTGCGCCTCGCCTAAGGCGTGTTCAATGCCCTCCAGGAGCGGGATGCTGAAGCGTCCGTAGCTGTCGGTGGAAATCAGCCCGACGGTAAAGCTGCGCTTGCGCCGGATGCTGTGGAACAGGTCGTTGGGGAAATAGCCCAGCCGCTCGGCCACGCTACGCACGTGCTGGCGGGTCTCCTCGCGCAGTTGGCCCTGACCGCTGAGGGCCTTGGAGGCCGTGCCCAGGCTCACCCCGGCAGCCTTTGCCACGTCCCGGATGGTCGGGATTGGCTTGGGGGAACTGCTGGGGGAGGGGTCGCTCATAGCGTGAGTTCCGCGAGTGGTGGCACTAGGAAAATCTGCTCACCAACTTAGGAAACATTGTTTCTTTGAAGCTACGATAAGGGCTCTGCTCAAGGTTGTCAATCCTTGCACCGAGGCGCTGGGGTTTTCCTCCCAGTTAAGCAGGCTTGCCGCGGGTGAGCACTGCGGTGAAGGATAAGGGCGGCAGCACCAGCTTGACCTTGCCCCCTTCGACCGGCACCGTGGGCACGGGCCGGGTGATGATGTTATCGGGGTGCTCGAGGGTGTTCACCGCCTTGAGGTCGCTGCCGCTGAGCTGCCAGACCGCTTCGACCACCTCGGGAGCCCCGTTCTGCCAGGCGATCTCGGTCTCTAAGCTCTCGGTCTGGCTGCGGTTGACGATGAAGACGGCTCCCTTCCCGCTTTCGGGGTCAAAGCTGGCCGAGACATCCAGGAGCGGCTGCTGGTCGTAGGAAGTAGTCGTATACATCGGCGACTGGACGAGGGCAAGGAGCGCGTTCCCCCGCGCGTTCTGCGCGAAGGTCACGAGCGGGTAGAAGGTGGTGTGCTTGAGCAGTTGGTCGCGCGTGGTGTGCAAGGGCGAGATGGTGTTGACGATCTGGGCGATGCAGGCGATCTTGAGCACATCGGCCCGGCGCAGGAACACCGAGAGCCACTGCGCCACCACCAGGGCGTCCTCGAGGTTGTAGACTTCCTCGCTCAGGTGCGGCGCTTCTTGCCATTTGCCGTCGAAGCTGGTGTCCTTGTACCAAACGTTCCACTCGTCCCACGAGAGGTACACCTCGCGCTTGGAGCGCAGCTTGCTCTTCACGTACCGCAACGTCCCCGCTAGGGTGTCCACGTGGTTCTCGAACTGCACCGCCGAGGCCAGGTAGTCGAGAGCGTCGTTTTCGTGGTTGGTGGCGTAGTAGTGCAGCGAGAGGTAGTCCACGTGCTCGTAGGTTTCCTCCATCACGATCCGGTCCCACTCGGGGTAGGTGGGCATCTTGGTGTTGGAAGAACCGCAGGCCACGAGCTTGACACCGGGGCTCTGCTGGCGCATCAGCTTGGCGGTGCGCAGGGCCTTGAGGCCGTAATCTCTCGCTTCCAGGTGCCCGATCTGCCAGGGGCCGTCCATCTCGTTGCCTAGGCACCAATACTTGACGTTGTAGGGCTCGGGGTGGCCGTTCTTGGCCCGCAGGTCGGCGAAGTAGGTGCCGGTGGGGGCATTGCAGTACTCGACCAGGTCGGCGGCCTCCTGGATACCCGCGGTGCCCAGGTTGGTCGCCAGCATCGGCTCCGCCCCGATCTTGCGGCAGAATTTCATAAACTCGTCGGTACCAAACTGGTTGGTCTCAAGGCTGTTCCAGGCCATCTCGCGGCGGCGGGGACGCGATTCTTTAGGACCTATGCCGTCCATCCAGCGGTAGCCAGAGACGAAGTTGCCGCCGGGGTAGCGGATGGTGGTGTAGCCGACCTCTCGAGCGCGGCTCGCACATCACTCCTGAGGCCGTCCTCGTCGGCTAAAGGCGAGGCGGGGTCGTAGATGCCTTCGTAAACGCAGCGGCCCATGTGCTCGGCGAAGCCGCCGAAGAGCAGGGGCGAAATCTCGCTGATGACGCGGTCGGTGTCGAGGACAATGCGGGCAGTTTTTTGGCTCATGGTGCGGGGCTCCTTAAAAGACGTTTACCGTTGACGGTTGACCGCAAAAGCGGGGGTGAGGCGAAGGGCTTATGTACTGGACAGCGATTGTTAATGGGTGTTTTTGTCCTCCTATACGTGAGTTGTGAAGCTCGAGCTGGCACTGATCGTTCCACCTTTGCAGCAAACGGTGAACCGTGAACGCTCAACCTTCCCGAATCCACACCCGCATCTCGCCGGGCTCGCGGTTGTCCCAGGTCGAGTAGGGAACGGCTTTGAGTGGGACCGGGCGGAGTTTTGGCGGTTCGCTGCGGTACAGCGCTTCGCCCCAGCTCTGCGCGTCCTGGGCCAGGGCCTCGGCGTGTAGCACCGTGACCCCGCCGAGCAGGTCGGGCTCGAAATGGGCCTCGAGCTTTGCCCCTTCGGGAAGCACGATTTGGTGAAGGGGAGTCTCGTGGTCGGTGCCCTCGAGGCAGTACACGATGGGGCCACGCTGCAAGGCCGCCTGACCGGCGTCGGCCCACACCGCGGGGTTCGCATGCAGCCGCAAAATCGGCATCTCGAGGTGCAGCCGCACCGCGTCGCCAGAGTTCCACTCGCGCTCCAGGCGGAGGTATCCATCCTCGACCGGGGCCCTGACCTCTTCCCCGTTCACCCACAGCTTGTGCGCGGGGGACCAGCCGGGGACCCGCAGCCGCAGGGCAAACTTCGCGGGTTGCTCCAGCTCGAGCCGGACTGCCACGTCGCCTTCCCAGGGGTAGCGGGTTTCTTGTTTGAGCGTCACGCGCTGGCCGTTCAGCTCGAGCCGCGCCGTGCCCCCGGCATAGAGGTGCACCGCGATTCCGCCGTTCCCAACGCCGTAGACATAGCCGCCCAACGAGGTTAGCAGCCGCAGCACGTTGGGTGGGCAGCAGGGGCAGGGGTGCCACTCCCAGCGGTGGTGGTCGCCCCGGCTTTGTAGCACGTTGTCGTAGAAGTAGCGGTCGCCGTGGAGTGAAACCCCGGCCAGGACGTTGTTGTACAGGGCGTGCTCCATCACGTCGGCGTAGCGCCCCTCAGCCGTGGCCCCGAGCATCTGCCGCGCCCAGAACACCAGTCCCACGCTGGCGCAGGTCTCGGCGTAGGCGGTTTCGTTGGGCAGGTCGTAGTCGGTGGTGAAGCCCTCGTTCTGGGCGGAAGGGCCGAGGCCGCCGGTCACATAGAGCCGCTTGGTGGTGAGGTCTTTCCACAGCCGCTCGCAAGCCGCCAGCAGCTCGGCGTCGCCGGTTTCTCCGGCTAAGTCGGACATCGCGGTGTAAAGGTACATGGCCCGGACCGCGTGTCCAACCACCTTGTCCTGAGAGCGCACCGGGCAGTGGGCCTGGCTATACTCGTGGTTGGTGAAGTGGTACTGGGCCGGGTCATCGCCGCGCTCTCTGGCCTCCTGGTCGAAGAAATGGGGCTGCTTGCCGCGCTCGTCAATGAAGTATTTGGCGAACTCCAAGTACTCCTTCTTCCCGGTAGCGCGGTAGAGCTTGAGCAGGGCCAGCTCGATCTCCTCGTGGCCGGGGTAGCCGTGTTTCTGTCCCTCGCCGGGGCCGTACACTTTCGACAGCAGGGCCACATAGCGCTCCATGGTCTCGAGCAGTGTGCGCTTCCCCGTCGCCTCGAAGTGCGCCACCGCTGCCTCGATGAGATGCCCGGCGCAGTACAGCTCGTGCCAGTCGCGCTCGTTGGTGAACCGCTTGTCGGGGTCGTGGGCGGTGAAGAAGGTGTTGAGGTAGCCGTCCTCCTGCTGAGCTTTGGCGAGCCGGTCAATGATGTCATCCACCTGGGCATCCAGGGCAGGGTCGGGGTTCGTCGCCAGGGCATAGCTGGCGGCCTCGAGCCACTTGGCGATGTCGGAGTCCCAGAACATCTGGGTGGTCCCGCCCCAGGGCCCGCGCGGGATGGTCAGGGGTCGGGGCTGCTGGTCGAGGGCCTGGATGGCCCCGATACGCTCGAGCTGGGCAAACTGAAACTCGAGGCCTCGCTCGCGGTTGGCCTTGATTCGGGGTGCCCAGAACTCATCTTCAAAGCTCACCGCGCTGGGGGGTGGAGCCTGGTAATGTCGCCGAGGGGCTTTCGTGCTCAGGGTGTCTTTCACAGCAGGTTCTCCTTCTTAGATTCATGTCTCCAACGGCACTTTCTGACAAAGTGTTTTAGCGTCCTACACAGGAATTGCTTACCAGTTATTTATCACTGACGCTGGGCCAACCGCCGGACCACCTGAGGTCCCAGATCGCCAGCTTGGGAGTGCCGGAGTCACCCCGGTCGTAGTAGTGGAACACCAGCCGAAAAGTTCCCCTGTCGTTGTAGACGAACTGCCCTCCCGGCCCGATGTACCGGCCTTCGCTCCCCAGCAGCAAGGTTCCGCCGCCCTCGGTCATCGGCACGCCTTTTTGGTCTAGGTAGGGACCGGTGATGGCTTTGGAGCGGCCCACGCGGATGTTGTAGGTGCTGTCCACCCCCTTGCAGCAAGCGTCGAATGAGACGAAAAGATAGTAGTAGCCGTTTCTGTAGACGATTCCCGGAGCCTCGATGGCCCCACCGCCCCGCGAAGCCAGCCGGTAGAGCTTGCCCCCTTCGCCAGCTTTCCCGTGGCGGCATCCAGGCGGTGCAGCCGAATCCCGTCCCAGTACGAGCCCCACACCAGCCAGGGCTGGCCCTTGGCGTCGCGCACGAAGTTGGGGTCAATGGCGTTGAAGCTGTCGGAAGGACTCGAGCGCAGCACCATCCCCTGGTCCACCCACTTGTAGTTGGGGTTTTTGGGGTCCAGGGTGACGTTGGTCGCCAGCCCGATGGCCGAGTCCTGCGAGCCGAAGGTCGAGGCGGCATAGTAGAGGTGATATTTGCCGTTCCAATAGGAAATATCGGGAGCCCACAGGTTGGGCACGAACCCCACTTCCTTGACGATCCAGGCCGGGAGGTCGGCGAAGAGGGTGCCCAAGTATTTCCAATTTTTGCCGTCCTGGGAGGCGCGCAGTTGGATGCCACCCGCGCCGGGGGTGGCGTCAGCGGTGGAGAAGACGTAAAGAGTGTTCCCGGCACGGATCAGGCTGGGATCGTGGGTCCTGTAGTCGCCGGTAAACTGCTGGGCCAACGCCAGCAAACCCAATAAGGCAAGCGTCCACAAACCGACTCGTCTCACCCTTACACCCGCAGCCCTTGGGCCAGCACGTAGTACAGGTCGTTCTGGCGCAGCTCATTTTTGAAACCGCGCAGCTCGGTCTTGGCGTCTATCACCGCGAGTTCGACCCCGGCGATCTCGGCGAAGTCCTCCATCATCTCGGTCGTCACCGCGTAGCTGTAGCCAGTGTGATGCGCCCCGCCCGCGAGAATCCAGGCCGCGATGCCGGTTTTGAAATCGGGCTCGGGCTCCCAAACCGCTCTCGCCACCGGCAGCTTGGGCAGGGCGGGCGGCTGGACGGCGTTCACCTCGTGAACGACGAGCCGGAAGCGACTCCCCAGGTCTACCAGCGAGGCGTTGAGGGCTTTTCCGGTGGGCGCGTCGAAAACCAGGCGCACTGGGTCTTCCTTGCCGCCGATGCGCAGCGGGTGAATCTCGAGGCTGGGCTTCCCCGCAGCGATGCTGGGGCAGACCTCGAGCATGTGCGATCCCAGGACCTGGTGCTTGCCGGGCTCCAGGTGATAGGTGTAATCCTCCATGAAGGAAGTACCACCCGGCAGACCATTTCCCATCACCTTCATGGCCCGCACCAGGGCCGCGGTTTTCCAATCCCCCTCCCCGCCGAAGCCGTAGCCCTCGGCCATGAGACGCTGGGTGGGCAGGCCGGGAAGCTGTTGGAGGCCGTGTAAGTCCTGGAAGGTGTCGGTAAAGCCTTTGAAACCGCCTTCCTTGAGGAAACTGCGCAAACCCAGCTCGAGGCGGGCTCCGTAGCGCAAGGAGTCGTGTCGCGCCCCGCCCTTTCTCAGTTCCCCAGCGACGGTATATTGCTCCTGGTATTCGTCTATCAGGCCGTCAATCGCCGCCTCCGAGACCGCGCTCACTCGCTCCACCAGGTCGCCCACCCCGTAGCCGTTGACCGAGAAGCCAAACCGCAGCTCGGCGGCCACCTTGTCGCCCTCGGTGACGGCCACCTCGCGCATGTTGTCGCCGAAGCGGGCGAATTTGGCCCCTTGCAGGTCGTGCCAGGCCTGGGCCACCCGCGCCCAAGCCCCCAACCGCTGCTGCACCTCGGGGTCGGAGTAGTGCCCTACCACCACCTTGCGCCCCAGCCGCATCCGGGTGTGCAGAAAGCCCGCCTCGCGGTCGCCGTGGGCGGCCTGGTTGAGGTTCATGAAATCCATATCAATGGTGTCCCAGGGCAGATCGCGGTTGGCTTGGGTGTGTAGGTGGGCAAAGGGCTTGCTCAGCACCGACAGCCCGCGAATCCACATCTTCGAGGGCGAGAAGGTGTGCATCCACAAGATCAGGCCCGCGCAACTCGGGTCGGCGTTGGCTTCCTGAGCCAGCCTGTAGATTTCCTCAGGCGTAGTCAGCACCGCCTTAAACGTCACTTTGAGGGGGACGGATTCAGAGGCATCTAGGGCTCGGGCCACCTCCCGCGCATTCGCCGCGACTTGCCGCAAGGGACCCTCGCCGTAGAGGTGCTGCGAACCGCAGACGAACCAGAGTTCAGGGTCGGATAGATTAACCATAACTTGGGCTTAACTCCCCTCCCGAATGGTCTCGGATCAAGAAGCCTCGAGCAGCCCGTGCTCAGGCTTTTTGCGCCACGCGGCTGACCTGTTGCGACAACCGCTTGAGCCGCCGCATCACGTCGTTGCCGCCGCGCCCGAAGTAGTCGTGCAGGATAACGTACTCGGCGTAGAGCTGGTCGTAGATCTTCTGGTGTTCCGCGATAGGGACGTAGACATTCTTGCGAATCTTGCCCATCTTCTCAGCAGCTGCGCGAATATCGGGGTAGACCCCCGCCGCCACCGCCGCGTGCATCGCGCTCCCCAGGGCCGGACCTTGCTCGCTGCCGATCACGCTCAGAGGCATCCCCAACACGTCGGCGTAGATCTGCATCAGCATTCGGTTCTTGGGCAAACCCCCGGCAGCCACATACTCCTCGACCGCCACCCCGCTCCCCCGGAAGGTCTCGATGATGAGGCGAGTTCCGTAGGCGGTAGCTTCGATCAGGGCGCGGTAGAGGTCGGGAGCCCGGGTTCCCAAGGTCAGACCCAAGACCATCCCGCTCAAAGAAGCGTCCACCAGCACACTGCGGTTACCGTTGACCCAGTCCAGCGCCAGCAGGCCGTGCTCGCCGGGTTTTTGCTCAGCGGCTTCGCGCTCGAGCCGCCTGTGAACGTTCACATCACCGGAAGCGTATTCAGGCGGGACTGCATTCTTGACCAACCAGGCGAAGATATCGCCGACCCCGCTCTGCCCCGCCTCGTATCCGTAGAGACCAGGGATGATCCCCCCGTCCACTACCCCGCACATGCCAGGGACCTCGCTCAAAGACTCGCTCATCACCATGTGGCAGGTGCTCGTACCCATGATAGCCACCATCCGCCCCGGCTCCACTACCCCGGCGGCAGGAACCGTGACGTGGGCGTCCACATTAGCAACCGCCACAGCGATGCCCTCCGGCAAGCCAGTCCATCCTGCGGCCTCGTGAGTGAGTTCCCCGGCCTTACTACCAAGTGGGGCCAGCTCTTGCTTCAGCCGGGTTTCAACAAGGTCGGTAAACTCCGGATTGAGCGCCGCCAGATACTCATTGGAGGGATAATGCCCGTCCTGATAGATGGCCTTATACCCTGCCGTGCAAGTGTTTCGGGTTTCCTGGCCGCACAGGCGCCACACCACCCAGTCGGCAGCCTCGAGGATCCGCTCGGCGCTCCTATAGATCTCGGGGGCTTCCTCTAGAATCTGCAGGCTCTTGGCGAAGAGCCATTCGCTGGAAATTTTACCGCCGTAGCGGGGTAGCCAGGGTTCGCCGCGCTGGACCGCCAGCGCGTTGATTCGGTCGGCCTGGGGCTGGGCGGCGTGGTGTTTCCAGAGCTTGACGTAGGCGTGGGGCTCGTCTACGAACTCAGGGCTCAGACACAGCGGTGTGCCGTCGGCGAGGGTGGGCAAGATCGTGCAGGCGGTGAAATCTATCCCGATACCCACCACCTCGCTCGGGTCTACCCCGCTTTTCTTTAGGGCCTCGGGCACAGCCTTTTTGAAGACCAGAAGGTAGTCCTCGGGGTGCTGCAAGGCCCACTCAGGGGATAGAGGCTTACCGCTCGGCAGCGCGGTGTCCATCACCCCGTGGGGGTAGGGACAGACCGCACTCGAGAGTTCCAACCCGTCAGAGACGCGCACCACCACCGCTCGCCCCGACTCGGTGCCAAAATCTATACCTACCGTGTAGCGCTCACTCATCGCCTTTCCTCCATTTGCGGGGTTTGGCCCCTCGGGGCCCCTGGGACAGAGAGCTGGGCCGCACTATAGCCCCACCCTTCGGCGAATGGGCGACACCGGTGCTGGCCCGCACCACCAGCTTTGGCTCAATTACCTGGGCCGCTCCAGCCTCGGCGGGAGCTTCGATCAGGGCCAACAGCTGGGCCAGGCTGCCCTGGCCCAGGCTGGGGAAGTCCTGGTACACAGTGGTGAGAGGCGGGTCAAAGAACTCCGACTCGGGGATGTTGTCAAACCCCACCACCGATACCTCCCCCGGCACCGCCAGCCCAGCCTCGCGTAAAGCCCGCAGTGCCCCCAGCGCCATTTGGTCGTTGCCCACCAGCAAGCCGGTAAAGGGTTCGCCCACCTCCAGCAACGCTTGAGCCGCGGCGTAGCCGCTTTTGGCACTCCAGTCCCCGAAGACCTGGGCCACCGGCCTCAGCCCGGCCCCCAGCAGGGTGTCCTTCCAGCCTTGCTGGCGCTGCCGGGCGTTATTCCACTGCTGGGGCCCACCGATCAAGGCCAGGCGGCGGTGTCCCAGCCCCAGCAGGTGCTCTACTCCCATCCGCCCGCCATAGAACTGATCAATGCTACTGATCGGCAGCCCTGCCGAGGGATCGGCGTCCACCAACACGATCGGCACCGCAAACTCGCGCAGGAAGCCGGTCTCCGCCCCCAGCAGCGGGGCGATGATCAGGATGCCGTCCACCCGCTGGCGGCGCAGGGCGTTCACCGCCAGCCCCAACTCCTCCCGGCTCAGCGCGGGGATGCTGCTGATGCTTACGTGATAGCCCCGCATCTGCGCGGCCTGCTCGATGTTGTAAAGCATCTGGGTGGGACCGAACTCGGGAGACCCGAAGCTCACCACCCCGATCAGGTTGCTGCGCCGGGTCGCCAGGCTACGGGCCACGCTCGAGGGCTGGTATTTGAGCCTGCGGATCACCTCTTTGACCCGCCGCCGGGTGTCCTCCCGGACAGAAGGATGATCGTTGATGACCCTCGAGACGGTCTGGTAAGAAACCCCCGCCGCCCGGGCCACGTCGTTTATGGTGGCAGGTTTAGAGTCCATCATGGCAACATCCTAAGCTCTGACCGCGGTAGGCAATAGGTTCCCTTCTACTTGAGCCCCGCCGTCGCCATGATCCCCTCGGTGACCCGCCGCTGAAACAGCAGGTAGGCGATCACGGTAGGGAACGCGGCCATCACCGCCGTTGCCATGGTCTTGGCATAGGCTACCCCGTAGGCCGACTGGGTCTGGGTGATCCCCACCGGGATGGTCAGCATGGGGGTGGCATTGGTGATGATAAAGGGCCAGAAGAAGTTGTTCCAGGCGGCGATGAAGGTCACGATAGCCAAAGCCCAGGTGATGTTCCAGTTCATCGGCAGGAAAATGCCGAAGAGCACGCGGAATTCGCTCGCCCCGTCAATCCGAGCGGCGTCGCCGAGTTCTTTGGGGACCTGGTCGAAGAACTGTTTATAGATCACCACCGCGAGCGGGGCAGCGAGTTGCGGCAAGATGATCCCGCCGTAGCTGTTGACCAATCCCAGCTTGTTCATCAACATAAAGAGCGGCACAATGCTGGCCTGGAAGGGGATCATGAACCCGGCCAAAATGATCCAGTAGAGCCAAGGCTTGCCGGGGAACTCGAGCTGCGACAGGGCAAAGGCGCATAACAGGGCCAGCAGCAGCACGAAGAAGGTGATCAGCACCGAGGTCACCACCGAGTTCACGTACCAGTTGAGGATCGGGCTGTTTTGGATGATGTAGGTATAGGCCGAGGCATCGAAGGGCTTGGGGATGAAGGTGGGCGGGACCGATACGGTGTCGGTGTCAGCTTTGAGCGAGGTCACTACCATCCAGTACACCGGGAATACCCAGATCAGGGCAAAGGCCACGGTCAGGAGGGTCCAGGCCCCTCCCAGCCACAGGGCTAGCGGGGGGCGTTTCACGTGCGGAACCTCCCTAAGTAGCGCGATTGCACGAACGAGGCCACCAAAATGATGACCAACAGCACTACCCCAATCGCGCTACTTAGGGAGG
>PSMF01000100.1:0-12423 GCA_040290005.1 Meiothermus sp. | reverse complement strand
AGGAGCAGGAGGAGCAGTTGGGGGTTCTGGAAGCCCATAGGCGGTCTGCCTTATGAGGAGAACTTCTTCAATCCGCCGCCTGCCCCGTGCCCTCTTTCCCCTTGCGAATCCCCTGCACCACCAACTCCGAAATATCCAGCACCTGCGGAGCCTTCCCCTCCGGCTCCTGCGCCGTCTCCACGTTCATCATCGCCATGCAGAAAGGGCAGCCCACCGCAATCGTAGAGGCCCCCGTCCCCTTGAGTTCGCGGTAGCGGTTGGTGGAAACCCGCTCCTTGCCGGGTTCCTCCTCCTTCCAAAACTGCGCCCCACCCGCCCCGCAGCAGAAGCTGTTTTTACCGTTCCTCTCGGGCTCGGTGAGCTTCAATCCGGTGGCCTGGATGACCTCCCTGGGCTCTTCAATCACCCCGTTGTGCCTTCCTAGATAGCAGGGGTCGTGATACGTCACATCGCCGCTCATCGGCAGGGGCTGAAGCTTTTTCCTATCAATCAGCTCGGCGATGTACTCGCTGTGGTGTTTTACTTGATAAGTCCCGCCGAAGTCCTTGTACTCGTTGACGAGGGTGTGGAAGCAGTGCGGGCACGTCGTCACGATGGTCTTGGGCTTAGCTTCCATCGCGGCGTTGAGCGTCGCCACGTTCTCCTCGGCCATCTGCGCGAAGAGATACTCGTTCCCGGCGCGCCTCGCGGCGTCCCCGGTGCATTTCTCCTGCCTGCCGAGCACGGCCCAGGAAGTGCCCGATTCGCTCAAGATTTCCGCGAAGGCCCTGGCGGTTTTCTGCGCCCTGGGGTCGTAGCTCGGAGCGCAGCCGACCCAGTAGAGCACGTCGGCCTCGGGGTTTTGCTCGAGGGTCTGCACCTCGAAAGGCAAGCCCTCGGCCCAGCCCATCCGCTTGTCCTGGCCCAGATTCCAGGGATTGCCATTGCGCTCGATGCCTCTAAACGCGTTGTTAAGCTGTGTGGGGAACTCGCCCTGCATCATCACCCGCTCGCGGCGGATGTCCACGATGTGCAGCATCTGCTCGTTGCCCACCGGGCAAACCTCGATGCAGGCGTTACAGGTGGTACAGGCCCAGATGCTCTCCTCGTTGGTGGCGAACTCCATCAGCGGGCGGGGGCTGGCCTCGCCCTTGGCGAAGCTGGGCAGGATGTCGTTCAGCTCGTAGCGCTCGTTGATGAGGATGGCCGCCGGGGACAGGGCTTTGCCGGTGGCGTAGGCCGGGCATACGTCCTGGCAGCGGTTGCACTGGATGCAGGAATAGGCATCCAGGAGCCGGGGCCAGGAGAAATCCTCGAGCTTCGCTACGCCCAGGCCGGCTTCCTCGGCCTTCTCGAAGTCCATCGGGAGCAGGGCTCCGGGCTTTTCCTTCTTGAACGCAAGGTTCAGCGGGGCCAGGAACAGGTGGATGTGCTTGGAGCGGGCAAAGTAGGGCAGGAACACGAGAATCGAGCCGATGGCTCCCCACCAGAAGACGTGCTCGATGGCCGTAATGGCCCGCAGGTCGAGGTTGGCGAGCAGGCTCCCGACCGCGCCGGCGATGGGCTGGTAGGGGTCTGCGCTGATGTCGGCGGACTGGGCCGCGCGGTGGAGGAGGCGGGAGCCGACATGGAAGGTGATAAACGTAGCTACGATGGCCGAATCCCTGGGGATGCCGCTTCGGACCTTCTCGTGCAGGGGCGTTTTGGGGTTCCAGCTAAAAGTGCGCTGTCCAGGACGGGTCCGCCGCCGGATAATGAGCCCGATGATGCCTACCAAAATCAAGGCCGTGAGGATGTCGCCTACGAGGTTGATGCCGTTCCAAAAGCCGCCCCTCAGCACCACCGGGAATAAGCCTTCCACTACGTCCAGCAGGTTCACCAGCAGGTAATACACGAAGCCGTAGAACACGAAGGCGTGCAGCAGCGAGACCCAGGGGCGCTTCTTGAACACCGTCTGCATGGTGAGGGTTTGCCATAGAGCGCGACCCAGTCGGGCAGGAAGGTTATCGAAGCGGTTCTCCGGCTTGCCCCGGCGGATGGCTTGGTAGACGCGATAAAACGCCGCCCCGCCGTAATACAGTGAGGCCGCGACAGCGAGGATAAAAAGGATTTTCTCAGGCGTGGTCAGCATTTGTTTCTCCAAGTTGTACTTAGTACAAGTTTAGCCGGTTTGTCTGAGAAACACTATACCGCTCAGGCCTATTTGCCGCGTACGGTAGAATCGTGCTGCGGCCTATGAACACCTTCGTCATCGCCTGGATTTTGCTGCTGGGGTTTGCCCTGTTCAACAACTACGCGATTTACCGGATGCTTTCACAGCGCAGCCGGATGGACTTATTCTGGATTCCTGTGGCCGCCACGGTGATTCCCGTCGTGCTTTTTGCGATATGGCCGGGGGCTTACACCCTGCTGGCTTTCCCGGTGTTGCAGAGCTTCGGGTTTTGGCTTTTGTTTCGGCTGCTGTCAGGGCCGCGCTAGGCTCGAGGCTCACCGTTCTCCCCGCGCGGCTCCTGGCCTGCGGGGACTGTAGGCACGACCGTGAAGGGCCGCGAGGCCCTCGGCCAGGAGAAGCGCCCTTATGTCGTTATCTGTATCCATCAGGGGAGGTGGCGCTCTTCTCGCCGGAGGGGGTTGCAGTTGATGTTCGATATACCGCTCGGTGCGGCTCGAGCCCATCAATTCCCTGCTGGAATCGTTGGCTTTACCGGGGCTGGGCCATCTCCACCGCCCAGGCGTTGCCCGCCACTGAGAGTCCCGCCCCGAATTCCTTATAATACGGGCTCATGATGGCCCGGCAGTGCACCGGCGACCATAGCCACCACCGGACCGCCCGCGCGGGGCTCGAGCCAATCCCTTTGAAGGTAATCTCCGACATGCGCAGGTAGTCGTATCCAGCCCTTGCCACCCGCACTCGAGGCCCCACACCTTGGTAATAGTGTGAGAGAAAACCCACGCGCCCCATGTTCAGCGCGTGCCGCTTGGCGGCCTGGGCCAGCGTCGCGTCGTAGCGAAGCGGTGGCAGTTTGAGTCTGCCCCCGCCGCCCCGGCAAACCACGCCCCTGGCCCGCGCGTCGTTGATGAGCGCCATTACCTGCGATTCTGAGGAGGCTACACTTTGGGCCATTCCTAGTGAGAAGCCCAATATCAAAAGCGGAGCCACAAGCCGCACCATAGCTTAGGTGATAAATTTAAGCACGCTTTGGCGGGAAATGGCTTAGGGTAGCGGATTAAAGCCATGAGCTAAAAACGCCTAAAGCCGAAAGCTAAAGGCCAAAATACTTCCCGTCCAGAACGAAGATTGTCGAGATACTTTTTGCCCTTCCAAACAGCAGGTGTGGTTTTAGCTTTGAGCTTTCACCGTTCAGCTATCCTTTAGCGCATCGCTCATGGCTTCAAGCTCGCACTAGAGCAAAACTCACCAGGGCGAAAAGGATGCCCAGCGCCGCCCCCACCGCGACTTCCAGATAGGTATGCCCCAGCAACTCTTTCAACGGTTCGGTCTGGGGGCCTTGCTCGACCAGCTTGCGGAACTCATCAATCAGGTCGTTGAGCCGCTCGGCCTGGAGCCCCGCGGCCCGGCGGATGCCGGTGGCGTCGTACATCACGATGATGGCGAGCACGATGGTGATGGCGAAGAGCGAGCTATTGAGGCCGCTGGTGATGCCCACGCCCGTTGCTAGTGCCGCCACCGTGGCCGAGTGCGAGGAGGGCATCCCGCCGGTCTCGGCTAGGCGCTCCCATTCCCAGCGCCGCTCCACCAGGTAGTAGATAAACAGCTTGAGAATCTGGGCAAAGGTGCTTGCCAGGATCGCCGTCCAAAGAACTTGGTTAGACAGTAGGTCGGCCATGAGCGCTCGGGCATCATTCTACTCTGGGGTCCTCATCTTGCTCCCCGTAGGGCGCGTCCATCCGGGGGCGTGGGGTGCTTGTTTGTCGAGTGAGCGCCGATACCGCACACACCCTTCCATAAACTGCGGCCACTCCGGCACGGTGGGCAAGGAGTCGGTTTGCTCAGGTAGAAGCCCCCACAGCGCTGGGTGGTGCCAGCAGAGGTCGTGGCCGGTGCTGTCGCGGTGCTCACGGATGCCCCGGCGCAGCTTCAGGACTTCCTCGATTAGCTCTGCGCGGTTCATTTCCTTCAAGTCGGTGTCTAGCATCCTTACCCCCGTCTACGGATTGCGGCCTGAACGGTGTTGGAGAGCAGCATTGCCACCGTCATCGGCCCCACCCCACCGGGAACCGGGGTCAGGGCTGAAGCTACCTCGGCCACGTCAGGGGAGACATCGCCCACCAGGATGTCGCGCCCCTTCTCGTTTTGACCAACGCGGTTGATGCTCACGTCCACCACCACCGCGCCGGGCCGCACCCAATCCACCCCTATAAAGTCGGGGCGCCCTACCGCCGTGACCAGCACCTCGGCGCGGCGAGCCTCCTGGAGGTGGCGGGTTTTGGAGTGGGCTAGCGTCACCGTGGCGTTCTGGCGCAGCATCATGGCCGCTAAAGGTTTGCCCACCAGGTTGCTGCGGTTGATGATGACCGTTTCTTTGCCTGCCACGCTGATCCCGTAGTGCCCCAGGATGCGCATCACCCCGGCAGGGGTGCAGGGCTCGAGAGCAGGCATGCCCACCCACAGCCGCCCGGCGTTGGTGGGCGTGAGGCCATCTACATCCTTGTCGGGGTGGATGGCCTGCAAAACGCTGTTGAAGTCAACGTGCTTGGGGGTCGGGGATTGCACTAGGATGCCGTCCACCTCGGGGTCGGCGTTGAGCCTGGCGATGTGGTCCAGCAATTCGGCTTGGGTAGTGCTCTCGGGGAACACGTCCACCTGGCTGCTGAGGCCGATTTTCCTGGCCTGGCGGTCTTTGAGCCGCACGTAGGAAACCGAAGCGGGGTCTTCGCCCAGCCGCACCACCCGCAGCTGGGGGACATAAGGCAGGCTGGCGATTTTGGCTTGGAGTTCGCTGTAAACGGCTTCGGCGACGGGGGGTCCGGCGAGTGAGAGCATGGGATCACCTCGAAGGGCGGGAAGCGGGAGGTTTGGAGTGACAACAGAGTTATGGACAAAGGCTAAAAAATCAGTTCGTGTCAGGAACGGGGATTCTCGAGGCCTAATCTCACTGCTCCACACAGGCAGTCTATTTGGGCTTCTAGCTTCCCGCCTCCTGCTTCCCGCTCTTTTCTACCGCCTGCAACTCTCCCGCCTCGATGCGCCGGAGCAGCCGGGCCAGCACGCCGTTGACGAAACGCCCAGAGTCCTCGCCGCCGTAGCGCTTGGCGATCTTCACCGCGACCTCGATCAGCGGCGGGGCCGGGGTGGGCTCGAAGAGCATCTCATAGGTGGCGAGGCGGAGCACCGCCAGATCGGTTTTCGCCATCTGGCCGAAGCTCCAGCCCTCGATGGTGGCTTCCAAAGCCCCGTCTACCTCGGCCCGGTGTTTCTGAAACCCCTCGACCAAGATGCGGGCGAACTGCAAACCCTCGGCGTCGAGCGCGTCCTCGCCGGAGTCCTCGAGTTCTAGGTCTTGGGTGGCGTGTTCCCAGGCGTCCCCTAGCGCCGACCCGCCCACAGCGCTCTCGAAGAGCACCTTGAATGCGAGTTCGCGGGCCTTACGCCGCATAGCGCCTCCGGCCAGCAAGACGCAAAACGCAAGACGTAAGACGCGTGGAAAGGCCTAAGCGTTTGGTGTTTGGCGTTTGGCGTTTGGCCCTAAGCTGCATTGGGCTCCTTGTATTCAACCGCTACCACCGTGATGTTCACGGCCTTGACCTTGAGCCCGGTAGCGGCGGTGAGGGCTTCGGTGGCGGCCTTTTGTACCTCTTTGCAGACCTCCTGCACCGGCTTGCCGTAGTCCACGCAGACGTTGAGGTCCACGGTGAGGTTGTCGCCGTCGCGCTCTAAACGCACGGGCCGGGTTTTGCGCCCGGAGAGCACGTCCCCCACACTACGGGAGGCCGTTTGGATCAGGCGCACGCCGGACTGCCCTTCCAGAGCCAGCGTCACCAGGCTGACCAGGGCGTTTTCGCTCATGTCGTAGTCCACCATGCCTTCAAGTCTACAAGGTAGGCCACGCTCGGTGTCGTGAGAGGGCAACAGTTTGAAGGGGTTCCTACCCTTGCGCTGTAGGAGCGGGTTAAGGTGAGGTAGGGCTAGAGGTCGTCACGCGCCTCACGTCCAGGCTGAGGATTCCCCAATCGCAATCTAACCGTCCTAGACCCAACGTGTTTTGTGGGGGCAAACCTATGTGTTCGCCTGGAATCTCTTACAAAAGGTGATGGGAAGGGGTGGTCTCGGACCTAGAAGACACCTCTTTGACACCTTGTCCATTGGAATCCGGCCCGGCGGGGTCTAGGCTTAGGGGTATGTACGTGCCCCAGCACTTTGCGGTGACGGATAAGGCGGTGCTGTTTGACCTGATGCGGCGCTTTAGCTTCGCCCCCTTAGTCTCGGTGCACGAAGGCTTGCCCTTCGCCACCCACATACCTTTATACCTTTTGTGGTGGACGAGGCGAATAACCTCCTCAGCAGCCACATCGCCAGGGCCAACCCGCAGTGGACGAGCTTCGGGGAGAACCGGGAAGTGCCGGTCATCTTCCAGGGCGACCACAGCTTCATCTCGCCCACCTGGTACGAGAAACACCCCAGTGTGCCTACCTGAAACTACATGACTGTCCACGCCTACGGCAAGCTGCGGGTGGTGGAGGAGCCAGAGGCGGTGAAAAAGCTGCTGCACACGCTGGTGGTGCAATATGAACGCGAGTGGAAGATGGAATCACTGCCCGAGACCTACCTGTACGGGATGATGCGGGGCATTGTGGCCTTCGAGGTCGAGATCACGCGCTTAGAGGGCAAGTTCAAGCTCTCGCAAAACCGCAGCCAGACCGACCAGAAGCAAGTGGTAGAAGCCCTATCGGGGAGCGAGAACCCTGCGGATGTGGCGATCGCCGTGCGGATGGCGAAAAACCTCGAGGGGCGATAATGTACACCTTTCGCCGGGCCGCCCTAGCTGACCAGGCCACGATTATCTACCACCGTCGTCAGATGTTTTTGGACATGGGCAGCCCCGAGCGGGCCGAGATGGCCGAGCGGGTGTTTCCGGGGTGGTTGGAACCCGCCCTACAAGACGGAACTTATCTGGGCCTATTCGCCGAGCACGAGGGTAAGGTGGTGGCCGGAACCGGGATTATGTTTTACCACTGGCTCCCCGGCCCCGACCACAAGACCCTGCGCGGGTATTTGCTCAACGTGTTTGTCGAGGCCGAGCACCGCCGCAAAGGCCTGGCCAAAGAACTCGTGCGGCAGGCGCTGGAAATCTGCCAGGAGCGGGGCATCACCGTCGTCACCCTGCACGCCTCAGAGATGGGTCGCCCGGTGTACGAAAGTCTGGGATTCAAGCCCCTCAACGAGATGATCTGGAGGGTGGGGTGAACCCGGAAATCACCAGGCCCGTCGTCCTCGAGGGCAAAATCGTGCGCCTCGAGCCCCTTTCTATGGAGCATTTACCCGTCTTGCTCGAGCTTTCCAGGCTCGAGGATTATCCCTTCACCAGCGTCCCGCACACCGAAGCGGGGATGCGGAAGTACATTCAGCTCGCCCTGGACGAGCAAGCCAAAGGCAACGCGGTTCCCTTCGTGACCACCGATAAGCGTCTGCGACAGGCGGTGGGCAGCACCCGGCTGGCTAACCTCGAGTATTGGCAGTGGCCTGAAGATAGCCCCCTGGCCCGTCCCGGCATCCCCGATGCCGCCGAAATCGGCTGGACCTGGCTGGCCCCGGCTGGACAGCGTTCAGGGGTCAACACCGAGGCCAAGCTGTTGATGCTGAGCCATGCTTTCGAGGTTTGGAAAGTCCGCCGCTTGACGCTCAAAACCGATGAACGAAACCTGCGCTCCAGAAACGCAATTCTGCAACTGGGGGCCAAGTTCGAGGGGGTCTTTAGGGCGCATATGCCCGCTTCGGACGGCGGAATCCGCAACAGCGCGATGTTCAGCATCCTGGCCGAAGAGTGGCCCGCGGTCAAAGCGGGGTTGGTGAAGAAGCTGGGGGTATGAGGCTTAGTGCTCGAGCCTAATCTTGATCGAGAAAGCGCGAGGTGCGAGGTGGGCATGATCCGTAGGGCGACGGCGGAGCACTACACCTGGGGGCAGGGCTGCGACGGCTGGCATCTGGTCAGGACACCCGAGCTGGGGGTCATTCAGGAACGGATCCTCCCGAACACGGCGGAGGTGCGGCACTATCACCGCCGCTCGAGGCAGTTTTTCTTCATCCTCTCGGGCCGCGCCCGGTTAGAGCTGGGGGAAGAGGTCTTTTCGCTGGGAGCGGGGGACGGCCTCGAGGTCCCGCCCGGTACGCCGCACCGGATCAGGAACGATGCAAACGCCGATTTAGAGTTCGTGGTGGTTTCGCAGCCCCACAGCCACGGGGATCGCGTGGTGCTCGATGATTAAGCTCATCCTGATGGACGTGGACGGGACTCTGGTCGGCAAGCACGGGGTCCACCCTAGCACCTGGGCGGCTTTAGAGCGGGCTCGAGAGCGTGGGGTGCATCTCGGGCTCTGCACGGGCCGTATCGGGTGTGGACAGGCGCTGGAGTACGCGAGAGCGGTGGCTCCCGGCGGCCTCCACATCTTCCAGAGCGGGGCGGTGGTCTCCCGGCCCGGCGAGCGGACCTCCCAGGCTACCGAGCCGCCGCGCGAGGCGCTCTGCCAACTGGTGGAGATTTCCCACCGTGAAGGGCACCCGCTTGAGGCGTACACCGAGCGCGGGTTTTTCCTCGAGTAGGAGAACGACCTCACCCGCCTTCACGCGCGACACCTCGAGCTAAAGCCGAAGATGGGGAATCTGCTAGAGGTCGAGGAGCCCGTCGTGAGCGGGGTCTGGGTGGTCTCGGAGCAGGACTGGGCCCACTTCCAAAAGCTCACCGCCCAGGTCGAGGGCATCGCTGTCAGCACGGCCACCACGCCCTGGTCGCCCGGAACCGTCTTCGCCAACCTCACCCGCACCGGGACTTCCAAGGCCAGCGCCCTGTGCTGGCTGGCCCGGCACCACAGCTTGGAAGCCCGCGAGGTCGCCATGATCGGCGTCGGCGAGAACGACCTGGGGGCGATGGAGGCCGCCGGGCTGAGCATCGCCGTGGGCAACGCCCCCGAGACGGTCAAGGCGAGGGTGCAGGTGGTGGTCGGGGAGGTGGACGCGGGCGGGCTCGCCGAGGCCATATCCACAACGGGCCATAGAGCGCATCGGGGCGGTGCGCGAGGGCGTGCTACGGGCGTACTCGCTGCGGCAGGACGGGAGCATCTCGGACATCATCATGTACAGCTTTATTCACTCCGAATGGCCGCAGACCAAGGCCCACCTCGAGGCCCTGATGGCAAAGTACCCTTAAGCAAGATACCCTAAAGGCCGTGACCAACAGCGGGCAGAGCCTGACCAACAGCGAGCAGAGCTTTGCCAACAGCGAGCAGAGCTCCCTAACCTACGCCGAAGCGACCGATTGGCTCTTTGCTCAGACTCGTGCTGGGGCGCCGCGGGGTCTCGCGCGCATCTCGGAGTTACTAGGGCGTTTGGGTCATCCTGAACGGGGTTTCCCGGCGGTCCAGGTCATCGGGACGAACGGCAAGGGGAGTGTGGTGGCCTATCTCGAGGCCGCCTTTAAAGCGGCAGAAACGCGCTACGGGGCCACCACCAGCCCCCATTTGGTGGAGTTCCGCGAGCGTATCCGCACGAACGACGGGCAAATCTCCGAGGCGGAAGTCACTCGCTTCGTCGAATGGGCTCAGCATCAGCACTGGGACGAGCACCCGGCCTTCTTTGATCTGACGACAGCAATGGCATTGCAACATTTCGCGCGGCACAAGGTCAAGATCGCCGCCATAGAAGCGGGCGTAGGTGGTGCGCTGGACGCGACGAGTATTTTGCGTGACGTTGGTCTTACTGTCATCACCAACGTCGGCGAAGACCATCTGGAAGCGCTGGGAGGTTCGCTGGAGGCCGTCGCACGCGACAAAGCTGGGGCGATTCGTCCGGGTGTGCCGGTGCTGACCGGAGCCGAAGGGGTGGGGCTTCAGGTGGTGCGGGAAATTGCCAGGGAGCGGGGCGCGCCACTTTACGTGCTTTCCGACGGGGACGCGCTTTTCGACCTGTCAACGGAACCCGTTCTGCACGGGAGATTTCAGCTCGAGAACGCCCGCCTGGCTGCCGCCGCCTTGCGTCTGCTGGGCTACTCCGAAGCTACCATAGCTGCGGGACTCTCCTCCGCCGTCCACCCAGGCCGGATGCAGGAACTGAGCCTGCAAGGCGTGCGGGTGGTGCTGGATGGGGCCCACAACCCCCCGGCGGCGCAAGCCCTGGCAAGAGAGTTTTCCGCGTACCACCTCGTCTTTGGCGGCTTTCCGCGCAAGGATTACCACGCTGTGCTGGACCATCTGTTGCCCAAAGCGCTCAGCGTCCGCTACACCAAGGCCGGGAAAGGTGCGCTCAAGGCCGAGGTTTTGCAGAGCGAGTTCCCCGCCGCTTTTTTCGAGGAGCCAACCGAGGCCCTCGCCGACGCAATTATCCAGGCCCAAAAAAGGGCTGAGCCCGTGCTGGTGACGGGCTCGCTGTACTTGGTGGGTGAAATCCTACGTTTTTTGACTGATCCCTGACCTCCCTAATTCCCGGCTGAAGCCAAGGTCTGCCCGGCATCGTCCACGAACTCCACCCGGCTGAAGCTGGCGGGGACCTCGAGCGCCACGAAGGGGCTGGTCAGCGACTGGGTATTGAAGCTTCCCGGCGCGGGCATGGCCAGCCGCAGCCGCACCTGTAGGGTTTGGCCGGAGAGGCTGCTGCTCACGTACTGCACACTGTACCCGCCGGAGCTTTTCTGGCCCCAGAAGAAGGCCACGACACGGCTTTGCGGGAAGTTCACCGCCGGGGCCGCTGGGGCTGGGAGCTGGTTGCCCCCCACGATGCGCCACAGCGAGGCCAGCGAGGCGGCATCGGTGGCGATGCGGGCAGCGGGGTTGGGGCTGGTGTAGGCAGAGTTGGTACCTTGGGCGAGCACTTTTGAGTTGACCGATGCGTTCACGGCGGCCTCCGAGTCCAGGCCGTACTGGATGGCTAGAGCGGTGAGGTTGTAGCGGCTTGGGGCCGGGTCTAAGGAGAGCGGCGGGAGCGGCGGGTTGACCTCATAGAGCACGGTGGGGCGGCCCCCAGCCCGGTTTAGAATCTCTCGGAGCACCAGGTCGGTTTCGCTCTGCGAGAGCGCCTCGAAGCGCGGGGATGCCGGCGAGGCGGTGAGGGCTTGGGGGGTGCTCGAGCCGTCCGCCCCGTTCAGGCTTGACCAACTGCCTTCAAACACCCAGGCACTCTTGACCTTGGTCCCCGACTCGGAAAGGGCCTGAAAGCCGGTGAAGTTTTTGGTGGTGCGCACGCGGGTAGGCAGCGCTGCGCTCACCTCCCGCCGCCACGCCTGGCTGTCCACCCGCAGGTTTTGCCCGGTGCCCTGGGACAAGGTGAGGCTTCCGTCCCCTAGCTTGACGGTCTGGGGGGTACCGTAGAAATAGCTCCAGCGCTCGGTGGCATCGGGGAAGAGCAGTTGCACCTCGTCCACCTGATAGGGTTGCTGGGTCTGGGTGGGTACGCAGCCCACCATCGCGAGAATCAAAAGGCCCAACGCACGTTTCATGACCTCATCGTACCGGTTTTTGCTCGGGAACGTGCTCGAGGTAAAGCAATGCTCAAAGCGAGAGGGCCTTGGCTTGAAGTGGGTGAGAGTGGGCTCAAGATGGGGGGCCAGGGTCCGGGAGAAGTGGCGGGAGTAGGGCTTAGGGCTTGGGGCTTAGAAAAACCTTGAGGTTTGTATCCCCACTCCAGGACGCAACAATCTTGTGTTCAAAAACCCCGTCCTGAACACAAATCGGTTTTTGAGCTTTTATCCTAAGCCCCAGGCCCTACTGCCTAAGCCCTTGATTATCGCAGTGCCCTCGGGTCCAGTGCGTCGCGCAGCCCGTCGCCCAGCAAGTTGAAGGCCAGCACGGTGAGCATGATAAAGAGACCGGGGAAAATCATGGTCCAGG
The DNA here is from genome assembly GCA_040290005.1 of Meiothermus sp. Lineage (GTDB taxonomy): Bacteria > Deinococcota > Deinococci > Deinococcales > Thermaceae > Meiothermus. The sequence goes on along the minus strand of PSMF01000100.1, from coordinate 390 downwards.
GGGAGTTGAGCGCGTAGCCGCCGCGGAAGGCGTCGCTGAGCATCGCGCCCCACTCAGGAGCGGGCGGTTGTGCGCCTAATCCCAGGAAGCCTAAGGCGGCGGTCTCGAGCGTCGCCGTACCGATGGAGAGCGTGGCCTGCACGATGATCGGGGGGAGGGCGTTGGGCAGGAGGTGTTTGAGGAGGATGCGGTTGTTCCGCGCCCCCAGCGCGTTGGCGGCCTGGATATAGTCGAGTTCCCTGGCCGAGAGCACCACACTGCGGGTGAGCCGGATGTAGACCGGAATCTGGGTGATGCTCACCGCGATCATGGCGTTGGTCAGGCTCGGCCCCACCACCGCCACAATCGCAATCGCTAGCAGCGTGCTGGGAAAGGCCAGCAGGATGTCGG
>PSMF01000099.1:0-12728 GCA_040290005.1 Meiothermus sp. | reverse complement strand
CAAACCGCTCACCCCATGCCTGAAGGCAGGGGCTTGCGCGGCTTGTTCGGTCAGCTTGACCTTTGGTATACCAAAGGTTAGACTTGGGGCAATGCGCGGCTCTATCCAGCTATCGCTAGGCTCTCCAACGCCGTGGGCCTAAGCCGAACTGGTCTTGCGTCCCCGGAAACCCCTCCGGGGACTTTTAGCCGCAGAAAGGAACGATATGGGAAAGAGTTTGTACGAGAAGGTCTGGCAAGCCCACGCCGTGAGAACCCTCCCCAACGGCCAGACCCAGCTTTTTATTGACACCCACCTAGTCCACGAGGTGACAAGCCCGCAGGCCTTCGGGATGCTGAAGGATTTGGGGCTCAAAGTCCGCTTCCCCGAGCGAACCTTCGCCACCGTAGACCACATCGTCCCCACCGATTCTTTGAGGGAGCCCTTCGCCGACCCTCAGGCTGACGAGATGATTCGCAAACTGCGCGAGAACGTGCGCGAATACGGGGTGACCTTCTTTGACGTAACGAGCGGTCTGCAAGGCATCGTCCATGTGATCGGGCCGGAAAACGGCATCACCCAGCCAGGGATGACCATCGCTTGCGGCGACTCGCACACCAGCACCCACGGGGCCTTCGGCGCGATTGCCTTTGGCATCGGGACCACCCAGGTGCGCGACGTGCTGGCGACGCAGACCCTGGCGATGGGCAAGCTCAAAGTCCGCCGCATCAACGTCGAGGGCGAGCTGCGCCCCGGCGTGTACGCCAAGGACGTGATCCTCCACATCATCAAAACCCTTGGGGTGAACGGCGGCATCGGCTACGCCTACGAATACGGCGGGAGCGTGTTTGACCGCTTCAGCATGGAAGAGCGGATGACGGTGTGCAACATGAGCATCGAGGGCGGGGCACGCTGCGGTTATGTCAACCCCGACGAGACCACCTTTGAATACCTGAAGGGCCGCCCATATTGCCCACGAGGAGCCGAGTGGGACGCGGCGGTGGAGCGCTGGCGAGCACTGGCCTCCGACCCGGACACGGTTTACGACGACGTGGTGAACATCAAGGCGGAGGATATAGCCCCCACCGTCACCTGGGGCATCAATCCGGGGCAGGGCTGCGCTATCACCGATAAAGTACCCAACCCCGCAGATTACCCCGAGGCCGAGCGCACAGGGCTGCAAGAGGCTTTGACACACATGAAGCTCGAGCCCGGCCAGCCGATCAAGGGTGTAAAAGTCAACGTCGCTTTTCTAGGAAGCTGCACCAACGGGCGCATCTCCGACTTCCGCGAGGCCGCTAAGTACCTGAAGGGCCATAAAGTCGCGCCGGGAGTGCGCGCCATCGCCGTCCCTGGCTCGCAGGTCGTCGCCAAGCAGTGCGAGGAAGAGGGGCTGGACCAGATTTTCCGCGACGCAGGCTTCGAGTGGCGCGGTGCGGGCTGCTCGATGTGCCTGGCGATGAACCCGGACAAGCTCGTGGGCGACGAACTCAGCGCTTCCTCGTCTAACCGCAACTTCAAGGGGCGGCAAGGTTCGGCTACCGGACGCACGGTGCTAATGTCGCCGGTGATGGTGGTGGCGGCGGCAGTGGCAGGGAAAGTGAGCGACGCTCGAGAGGTTTTCGGCGTGGGCGAGTTGGCGGGTGCGTGAGGAACCGACTTAGAGGGGCTTAGTGCTACCCTAAACCTATGCTGAAAGAGCGGACGACCAAAAAATGGAGCCTGGACGAGTATCACCGCCTGGGCGAAACAGGGTTTTTCAGTTCTGACTACCGAGCGGAGTTACTGAACGGAGAAATCGTCGAGATGAGCCCGGTTGGCAGCTTGCATAAAGCCTGTGTGCATCGTCTAAACAAGCTCTTTTCGCGGCGGGTGGGTGAGTCGGCGCTGGTCAAAATTCAACAACCCTTAGTGGTGGGAGAAGAGGAACCTGTTCCAGATGTAGTGTTGCTCAAACCCAACCCAGATGACTATTCAGACCGTCACACTATCGCCAGCGATGCCGTATTGGTTATCGAAGTCTCGAACAGCACGCTCAAGTCCGACCAAGAAGTGAAGATGCCCAAATACGCCGCAGCCGCCATCCCCAAGCTATGGGTGGTTGACCTTAACGCCGATAGGGTATGGATTCGCCGTGAGCCCAAAAGCGGCAGCCACACCCAGATTCAGGCGTATGAACGGTCCCACAGCCTCAGCGTTCAAGCCCTCCCCGACGTAAGCCTGACGGTACGAGGAAATCCTCGGCAAGTGGGGCATTTAGTCCCTGACACAAATGATAGTTTGGCGACGTGAGACCTTTGTGGAGAATTCTCGGCGGGGTGGGCCTGGTGGCCGTCTCGGTGGCCGCCGCCATCGTCACGATGGCCTGGTGGATACGGCTGTTGCAAACCGCTCCGACGCAAAGTTGGCTGGTATTCGGAATAGGCTTGAGCATTTCCACTCTCGCCGCCTTGTGGGGAGTTTGGATTTTACTCGGCGTGTTTAGAGACAGGGACGACTCACACACGTCTCTGACGAAGGAATAAAGGAGAACCGATGGCCCTCGAGCAGATCACCCAAGTCGCCGGACACGCCGTGCATATCCCCGGCAACGACATAGACACCGACCGCATCACCCCGGCCCGCTACCTCAAGGTCGTCACCTTCGACGGATTGGGCGAGGCCCTGTTCTACGACGAGCGCTTCGCTGCAGACGGCTCGCAGAAGCCGCATCCGCTCAATGACCCGCGCTTCAAAGGGGCTACCATCATGCTGGTGGGGGCCAATTTCGGCTGCGGTTCGTCGCGCGAGCACTCGCCCCAGGCCATCTACCGCGCGGGGTTCCGGGCGATCATCGGCGAGAGCTTTGCGGAGATTTTCTTCGGGAACTCTACCGCGCTCTCGATGCCCTGCGTAGCAGCAGAAAAGGCCGAAATCGAGGCGCTGGCCGCTGCCGTCGAGGCCGACCCCGAGATGCTGGTGACGGTGGATGTAGGCAATCTGGAAGTCTGGTACGGCGATCAAAGCTTCAAGGTGCGCCTGCCCGAGAGTGCCCAGAAAGCCCTCGTTAACGGGCGCTGGGACCCGATTGCCGACCTTTTGGAGGCTGGAGACGCCCTCGAGGCCGCCTCCGCGAAATTGCCCAAGGCGGTCAAACATGCCTAAAATCGCCCTCCTCCCCGGCGACGGCATTGGCCCCGAAGTCACTTACGCTGCTGTGGACGTGCTCAAGGCGGCGGACGAGGCGTACGGGCTGGGCCTAGAGTTCGAGGCGTTTCCCTTCGGCGGGAACGCGATTGATGCGCACGGCGAGCCATTTCCTGACGTGACCAAGAAAGGCTGTTTAGAGGCCGACGCCATCCTGCTCGGCGCAATCGGCGGGCCGAAGTGGGACAACGTGCCCCGCAATATCCGAGCGGAAATGGGTTTATTGGCAATCCGCAAAGCCCACGGTTTGTTCGCCAACCTGCGCCCGGCTAAGGTCTTGCCGGGTCTCGAGCACCTCTCCCCGCTCAAACCGGAGATTGCCAAAGGCGTGGACGTGCTGGTGATCCGCGAGCTGACCGGCGGCATTTACTTCGGCGAGCCGCGTGGGATGAGCGAGGCCGAGGGCTGGAACACCGAGCGCTACAGCACCCACGAGGTCGTGCGCATCGCCAAGGTCGCGTTTGAGGCGGCGCGCAAGCGGCGGAACGCGGTGTGCAGCGTGGACAAAGCCAACGTGCTCGAGGTCGGCGAGTTCTGGCGCAAAACCGTGGACGAGGTTCACAAGGGTTACGCGGATGTGGCCCTGGAACACCAATACGTCGACGCGATGGCGATGCACTTAGTCACCAAGCCGGGCCGCTTCGACGTGGTGGTGACGGGAAATATCTTCGGCGACATCCTCTCGGATTTGGCCTCGGTGCTGCCGGGGTCGCTCGGGCTGTTGCCTTCGGCCTCACTGGGCGAGAAAACCCCGCTGTTCGAGCCGGTGCACGGCTCTGCGCCAGATATCGCCGGGAGGGGCATCGCCAACCCTACCGCCGCGATCCTCTCGGCGGCAATGCTACTGACCCACGCGCTAAACCGCCCGGACGTGGCAAAGGTGGTGGAAAATGCCGTCAGCCACGCGCTTTCCGTCAACCCAACCGGCGACTTGGGTGGGAAGGCGAACACGACAGAGTTCACTCAGCAAGTCATCAAGGCGCTGCAAAAAGTCTCCGCTTGACGATGAGCCTGCTAGGTCAAACGCTGATCATCACCGGCGCCAGCAAAGGCATCGGTAAGGCTTTGGCATTGGAGTTGGCTCGCAATGGAGCCAACCTCGTCCTGAACGCGAGAAACGAAGAGGCCCTAAATGCCGTCGGGGACGAGAGCCGCGGGTTCGGGGTGCAGGTCCGAACCGTTTCGGGGGATGCCGCGCTAGACCGAACCGCGCAGTTCATGGTCAAGGCCGCTAAGGTGATCGGGAACTTCGCCGGGTTCATCCATAATGCTGGAGTTTTGCACCCTGGTCCAAAGCTGTGGGAGCTTTCCGAAGCCCAGTTCGACGAGGTGTTCGCCGCCAATGTCAAAGCGGGGTTTCTCCTGGCGAAATACGCCTTCCCCAACCTGCGGCGGAGCGGCGCGGGGATAGCGGTGTTTGTGGGTTCGGGCGCGGCCAACCGCCCCCGCGCGGGCTGGGGCGCTTATGGAGCAGCCAAAGCCGCCGAGCACTACCTGGCCCTCGAGGCGCCGGAAATCGTCACCTTCGTCTATAGCCCCGGCACCGTGGACACCGAGATGCAGCGTCAGGGCCGCGAGGCCCAGGGCGAGATCGCCGAGATGTTCCAGGGTTTCAAGGCAGAAGGCCGCTTGATCCGTCCTGAGGAGACTGCCGCCGCGCTGGTGCGGATTCTCGAGGGCGAGTCGAGCAGATTTCACGGTAAGATAGCCACGTACAAGGATGTCTAAGGTCAAAGGTCGAAAGTTGAAGGCCAAAAGCAAGAGACCTTAGACCTTAGTCCTTCGACGAGGTTTCTATGCGCTCAGACATCATCCGAAAAGGCCCCGACCGCGCCCCCGCTCGCTCGATGCTGCGGGCGGTGGGGGTGGGCGACGACGACTTCAAGATTCCCTGGGTGGGCATCGTCAACACCTGGACCGAAGGAATGCCCTGTAACTTCAACCTGCGCGACATCGCCGCCGACCTGAAAGAAGGCGGCAAACGCGCCGGGCTGCACACCTTCGAGTTCGGCGCACCCTCAATTTCCGACGGCATTTCGATGGGCACGATTGGAATGCGTTCTTCCCTGGTCAGCCGCGAGGTGATCGCCGATTCTATCGAGCTAATTGCCCAAGGCTACCTCTACGACGGGATGATTGCCCTGGGGGCCTGCGACAAGACCAACCCCGGCGGGATGATGGGCGTGATCCGCGCGGATGTGCCGAGCCTGGTGCTCTACGGCGGGACCATCGCCCCCGGCAGGCTGCACGGCAAAAACCTCACGGTGGTCTCGATGTACGAGGCGGTGGGACAATACACCGCCGGGAAGATTGACGGGGCCGAACTCGACGCCCTCGAGCGCGCCGCCATCCCCGGTGCCGGGGCCTGCGGCGGTCAGTACACCGCGAACACCATGGCGATGGTGATGGAGATCATGGGCTTCTCCCCGGTCGGCTACAACGCGATTCCTGCGATTGCCCCGGAGAAAAAACAGGCCAGCTACCGCGCGATGGAGGTGCTGGCCGATGCCATCAAAAATAACCGCACCCCCAAGAGCTTCCTGACCAAAAAGTCCTTCACCAACGCCATCGCCGCCGTCGCCGCCACAGGCGGCTCGACCAACGCCGTGCTGCACCTGCTGGCCGCCGCACACGAGGCCGGGATCAAGCTGAGCCTTGAGGAGTTCGACCGCATCTCGCGCAAGGTCCCGGTGATCGCCGACATGCGCCCCTGGGGCCAGTACACCGCCTGGGAGTTGTGGGAGGCGGGTGGCATCCCCCTCATCATCCGCCGCCTAATCGAAGGCGGGATCATCGACGGCGACCAGATGACCGTCACCGGCAAGACACTGTGGCAGGAGGCGGGCAAGGCCAAGGAAACCAAAGGACAGAAGGTGGTGGTCAAAGCCGAAAAAGCCTTCAAACCCGAAGGCGGATTGCGCATCCTCAAGGGCACGCTGGCCCCCGACGGGGCGGTGCTCAAGCTGGCGGGGACCGAGAAAAAGATTCACCGGGGACCGGCCCGGGTCTTCGACGGCGAGCAGGCCGCGATGAAGGCCGTGCTCAAAAAGAGGATCAAGCCCGGCGACGTGGTGGTGATCCGCTACGAAGGCCCCAAGGGTGCGCCGGGGATGCCCGAGATGCTCTCGGTGACCTCCGCGCTGGTGGGCGAGGGGCTCGGGCCCCATGTGGCGCTCGTGACCGACGGGCGGTTTAGCGGCGGCACACGCGGCCTGATGATCGGGCACGTGGCCCCCGAAGCATATGTGGGCGGCCCCATCGCGCTCGTGCGGGAGGGCGACATCATCTCGATTGACTGCGACAAGGGGGTTCTAAACCTCGAGGTCGCCGAAGCCGAACTTGCGGAACGTGCTAAAGCCTGGAAGGCTCCCAAGCCGCATTACAAGGGGGGCCTGTTCGCACGGTACGCCGGGCTGGTGAGCAGCGCTAAGTACGGGGCGATTTTGGAGAAGCCGGAGTAATCTGCCCCTCTGAACGTGGGCTGTGTCGAAGTGTAAGCATCGAGTTTCAAAGGGTCAAATATCGGTGCTCCTAAGCGGCTGTGTCGGCCCATAATGACGCAAGACCCGCAGCCCACAAAGAAGCCCCGAGCGTATACGCTCGGGGCTTCTTCAATCCAGGTTATGAACGGGAGGTAAATGATAGTTACGCACATCCTACCGTCGAACTTAGGGCTAAGCTCGAGGTTGCTCTTTCTGTTCTGAGAATCCACGTCGAGGTTCTCGAGCCGAGCCTCGAGCTGGACGACGAGCTGAGCGATGAGGATGGAGCCTCTACTCGATTTTTAGGTACTCGACTTGCTCCATGTGCCTGCGATCCTTGATCTCCTCGAGAAGCTTGAACCAGTGCTCGACCGGCTTACCGTACTTCTCTTCGATTGAAGGAAAGTAAGAAGCAGGTCCCTTCACGTCTGCCTTAGTCACCTTCTGCGTCGCCATATCTCATCTCCCAGGGCGAGGAGCCCTACCTCTCCGGCTCATACAGGAGCGCCACCACGCCCGCGCCGAGCTCTCTCGAGGCCGCAAGTTTCAGCGGCAGCCGGTCAGGGCCCGTGAAGAAGCGCTTGCCGCTTCCGCGGACGAGCGGGTAGACCAGCAGGCGGAGTTCGTCCACCAGGCCGTGCCGCAGGAGCGTCTGGGCGAACGTACCGCTGCCGTAGACGAGAAGGTTCTGGCCCTCCTGCCGCTTTAGCTTCTCCACCGCCGCGACCACATCCGGCCCCAGGACGGTGGAGCCGTTCCACTCGAGGGATTTGAGCGTCGTGGTGGCGACGAACTTCGGCAGGTTGTTCATCCGGTCAGCGAACTCGCCTGTACCCTTCTGGGTCGGCCAGTACTTGGCGAAACCCTCGTAGGTCACGCGGCCCAGCAGGAGCGCGTCGCTCTCAAAGAGTTCGTCGTGCTTGAACTTGCCAACTTCCGGGCTCGGGTAGCCTGGCGGCGGGGCGGGGTCTTCCATCACACCGTCGAGGGTCAGAAACTCGGTAACGACCAGCTTACGCATTGCGCTCCTTTCGCGGCTCAGCGGCAACCCCGTTGTATTTCTCCCCCCTGGCCGCAACAAACTTGAGACTCCTATCGCCCCTCTTTTCTCCTGGCTCCGTTGGACACTTTTGCTCAGGGCAAGTGGGATGTCCCTTCGACTTGCGGAATACAGACTTGAATGGAGCGAACCATTCGCTCGAGCATGGGAAGGGTTCGTCTATCTCGTGTAGGAGTTTTTGGTCAAAGTTCTGTCGCATGGTTTTCCAGCTTCCTCGACCTCTAGAGCCTCTGCCTCGCTGCCCGAATGGATTAATTCATACTCTCTCCTCTTATTATGATGCCAACATAATGTACTCCCAAATTGCAACCTGTAGCTATATAAATCGTAGTGATTTTTATATAATGATTCCGATGTCCCCAAAACGCACCTATGACGACGGCTGTGCAGCCGCTCACGCGCTGGATTTGGTGGGCGAGCGCTGGGCGTTGCTGGTCGTCCGTGAACTGATGCTGGGCCCCAAGCGTTTCTCTGACTTAGAGACCAACCTGCCCAGCGTCAGCCCCAACGTGCTCTCCCAGCGGCTCAAAGACCTCGAGGAGATCGGCGTTCTAAGGCGCTACAAGCTGCTGCCGCCTGCGGCTTCCTGGGTCTACGAGCTGACCCCCTGGGGGCTGGAACTCGAGCCCATCCTTCAGTCCTTGGGGCGCTGGGGGGCCCGCTCCCCCTGGCGGTCTCCCGATGCACCGATCAGCCTCGCCACCCTGGTTATGGCGATGCGGACGATGTTTTACTCCCCCGCCGCCAAAGGCTTGGTCGCCACCTACGAACTGCGTATCGGCGAGGACCGCTTTCGCGCCGAGGTGAAGGAGGGGCAGCTTGAGGTCGTTCGGGGAAGTGCAATCGAGCCGGATGCAACGCTCGAGGCGGACGTACCCACGTTGGGCGGGATTGCTTTCGGGGGACAGTCGCTCGCACAGGCGGTGAAGGCGGGGAAACTCGGTATTCACGGCAATAAAAAGCTGGCTGAGCGCTTCTTTGGTCTGTTCAGGATGCCTGAACCCGTTGTAACGGCGGTCAAGCGATAGCCCGCGGTGGCAAGACTGCGGGGGTGGGTCGGCTCTCTACGGGCGTCTTTAGCTCACCCCGCCAAAATCGCTTCGATCTGGTTCAACTCGTCCGCCGAAAACGACAGGTTGCGAATTGTTCCCGCCGCGTCCTCGATCTGCTCTACCCGGCTGGCCCCGATCAGCGCTGAGGTGATTTCGGGATAGCGAAGCACCCAGGCCAGGGCCATCTGGGCCAGGGTTTGGCCCCGGCCCTTCGCCAGCTCGTTCAGCGCCCGCACCTTGGCGATCTTCTCGTCGGTGACTCCCTCGGGGCGCAAAGCACCGTGGGGCTTGGAGGCCCGGCTGCCCTCGGGAATGCCCTTTAGATACTTGTCGCTGAGCAAGCCCTGGGCCAGCGGCGAAAAAGGGATACAGCCCATGCCGGTGTCGCGTAGGGCAGGAATCAAGTCGGGCTCGATCCAGCGGTTGAACATGTTGTAGACCGGCTGGTGGATTAGGCAGGGCGTGCCCAGCGAGCGGAGGATTTCGGCGGCCTGGCGGGTGAGGTCGGCGGGGTAGCTCGAGATGCCCACGTACAGGGCTCGTCCGCTGCGCACGGCGAAATCGAGGGCCATCATGGTCTCCTCGAGCGGGGTCTCGGGGTCGGGGCGGTGGGAGTAGAAGATGTCCACGTACTCGAGGCCCATCCGCTTCAGGCTCCCGTCGAGGCTGGCGATCAGGTATTTGCGGCTGCCCCACTCGCCGTAAGGGCCGGGCCACATCAGGTATCCGGCCTTGCTCGAGACGATCAACTCGTCGCGAAAGGGCCGGAAATCCTGGGCCATCAGCCGCCCGAAGTTCTCCTCGGCGCTGCCCGGAGGTGGGCCATAGTTGTTGGCAAGGTCGAAGTGGGTGATGCCTAAATCGAAGGCCCGGCGCAGCATGGCGCGGGAGTTCTCGAGGGTGTCCACCCCGCCAAAGTTGTGCCACAGGCCGAGCGAGATGACCGGGAGTTTGAGGCCGCTACGCCCGCAGCGGCGGTAGAGCATGGTGTCGTAGCGGGCGGGGGCGGGAGTGTACATGCCCCCTACTCTACGCCCTCACGCCCCTGGCGCGAGAAAGGGACATAACAGGGTCTCAAGTTCCGCCAGCGTGCTCACCTGTTTCAACACCGGGTGCAGTTCGGGGTTATCCGGGAAATACTTGTACAGCACCTTCCGCAGTTGCCGAACCCCCGAGGGCTCGCCGTACCATTCGGTGTTCAATCCAGCGTGACGGAGCGCGGTTTGAGCACGTTCGTGGAGAGATGCAACGCCCCGCGCCCCCGCGATTTGCCGGAAAATCCAGGGATTCCCTACCGCACCACGTCCGATCATCACGCCTGCGACGCCCGTTTTGAGCCGCTCGAAATACTGTTCCGCACTGGACACATCCCCACAGCCCAGCACCGGAATCTTCAGTTCCCGAGCCACTTTTCCAATCGCGTCCCAATCAGCGAAACCGGTGTAACGCTGTTTCGAGGTGCGCCCGTGGACTGTAATCAAGGCGGCTCCAGCGGCTTCTAAGCCTTGAGCGACCTCGAGACTCCGGTCTGAGTCCCAGCCCAGGCGGATTTTCGCGCTGACCTCGAGCGAAGTTCCCTGCCGCATCGCCTTAACTAACTCAAAAGCGCGCTCAGGAGTCTGCAACAAGCAAGCCCCGCCGCGCCCGGCTATCTTGGGCGCGGGACAACCCATGTTCAGGTCAATCGCGACGGGCGAAAACTCCCGCTCGGCTTTGGCGGCCGCGTCGCGCAACACGTCGGGGTTATCACCGAAAAGTTGCAAAACCAAGTTTTGTTCCCCTGGATACGGTGCGCCTAGCTCAACAGACTTGCGCTCCCCGGCCAGGAAACCCCTCGCGAGCAGCATCTCCGAGACCGTCCAGGCCGCGCCGTGCTCGAGGGCCAACCGGCGAAAGGGCGCGTCCGTGTAACCCGCCATCGGCGCGAGGACGGCCCTGGGCCGCTTTAGCATCTCGGCGTAGAACTTGGTTTTGGCGACGGGCTCGGCGACCACAATGGCTCGAGTATAAGGCAACCCCACCCTAACCCTCCCCGTCGACGGGAGGGACCTTAACTTTGCGGATTATTGAATTTTGCCCTCCCAAAGAAGAGCGGGGGAGTTGGAAGGGGGGTAAACGCCGCGCCCAGAGCCTAAATCTGATTATCGAGCAAGCTAGGCCAACGCCCCCACCGCTTCCTCGGCGACTTTGACCAGTTCGCCGCTGCGGATGAGTTCGCGCAGCCTCGAGAGTTCCGGCTTCAAGAAGCGGTCGCGGTCTAAGTGGGGAATCTCCTGCCGGATGCGCCGATACACCGCCTCGACGCCTTTACCCGGTTTGAGCGGCGCGTGAAAATCCAGTGCCTGGGCCGCCGAAGCCAGCTCGATTGCCAGCACCCAGAGGGTGTTCTCGAAGATGTCCCTGGCTTTGCGACAGGCAATCGTGCCCATCGAAACATGGTCTTCCTGATTCGCGCTCGTCGGAATCGAGTCCACCGAGGCCGGGTGTGCAAGCACCTTGTTTTCGCTGACCAGGGCGGCGGCGGTGTATTGGCTAATCATCAGCCCCGAGTTCAGGCCGCTGCCTTCCGCCAAAAATGCGGGGAGGCCCGACAGCGACGGATTCAGCATCTGCTCGATGCGCCGCTCCGAGATGTTGGCAAGCTCGGCCAGGGCGATTCCGGCGTAGTCGGCGGCGAGGGCCAGCGGCTGGCCGTGAAAATTCCCCGCCGAAATGGTGCGCCCTTCCTCGGGGATGACCACCGGGTTATCGGTGACACTCCGCATCTCGCGCAAAACCACGTCCCGCACGTGAGCGATGGCATCGCGGCTGGCTCCGTGTACCTGCGGAGCGGCCCGCAAGCTGTACGCGTCCTGCACCTTGTCGCAGTCAATGTGCGAGCGCATGATTTCCGAGTCGTCGAGTAGCTTTCTTACGTTCGCGCTGGTCGCGGCCATCCCCGGATGCGGGCGAAGGCGGGTGACGGCCTCGTCGAAGGGGCGGTGGCTACCTTTGATGGCCTCCACGCTCATGGCGACGGCTAAATCGGCGGTTTTGAGTAGGATTTCGGTGTCTAGTAGGAGCAAAGCCAGCAGGGAAGCCATCGCCTGGGTCCCGTTGATGAGGGCCAAGCCTTCTTTGGCCTCGAGCTCGAGAACCTCCAACTCCAGTTCGTGCAAAACCTCCGCCGCAGGCCGCCCCTGGCCGCCATATTCGACCTCGCCCTCGCCCAGCAGGGGCAAGCACATGTGCGCCAGCGGAGCCAAATCGCCCGAGGCCCCGACCGAGCCTTGAGACGGCACGACTGGGATAATTCCCCTGTTGAGGAACTCGAGCAGCCGCTCCAACACCACCGGGCGAACCCCCGAGTACCCCATCGCCAGGCTCTGTACCCGCAGCAGCAGCATCCCCCGCACCACTTCTGCCGGGAACGGCTTCCCCACCCCAATGGCGTGGGAGAGCAGCAAGTTCCGCTGAAGCAATTTCAAGTCCTGGTGAGCAATCTGCACGCTGGCGAGCTTGCCAAATCCGGTGTTCAGGCCGTAAACCGGCTCACCTCGTCGTACCAACTCGTCCACCAAGGCGCGGCACTCCGCTACCCGTCTGCGCGCGGTATCCGCAAGCGTCAGCGGCTCGCCGTCCCGCACCACACGACGAAAATCCTCGAGGCTTATCCCTTCGTCCAGTTCCACCATAACCGTTTCCTTTGGCGCATCATACGTCTGTGGGATGCCGAAAGCCCAAAGCTGAAGGCCGAAAGCTAAAGCATCACTTTGACGGCAGACGCGTGTAGGGAGGGCGGGTCGTCCCTACATTCTCCGCAGGTTGGAGGGCTGGGCGGGAATGAGGGTCTTTCCTCCCATTTCAAGGCCCATCCGGGGTGAAGTTTGCTCAGGGGCAAATATCGGAGGACAACCTATGAGCCCAATCCCCAAAGCCCCCCGAGGCCCCACCCGAACCGCCAAAGGCTGGATCCAGGAAGCCGCCCAG
>PSMF01000098.1:0-12885 GCA_040290005.1 Meiothermus sp. | reverse complement strand
GCACGGGCAAAGCCCGGCCCTAGCGGGCCTAACGCCACTCTCCCCTTGCGGGAGAGGAGAATTAGCCGTGCGTGGATGAGCTTTTGAAGCTTTACTCAAAAAGCCCCATCTGAACGACTTTCCCTGGCACACGGAAATGCTCGGTGGAAAGCCGATGTTTGGCTTTGGGCAGACCCGCCTGTTTGCAGGCCGCCTTATGCAACTGCCGAATCTGCTCAGCGTATAGCCCTTCCCCAGTCATGCGGTAGCCAAAACGCGGGTCGTTGAGTTTGCCGCCCCGCACGTCCTTGATCCGCCCCAAGACCTTGCCCACTCGCTCGGGGAAGTGCCGACCCAGCCAGTCCACGAACAATTCTTTGAGCCCATACGGCAGATGCACGATGTTGTAGCCTGCCCAGCTCGCTCCGGCATCGGCAGCAGCCCGCACCAGCGCGGGGATTTCCTGGTCGGTGAGACCCGGAATGATGGGGGCGTTCAAGACCCCCACCGGAATCCCGGCGTTTGCCAACATCTCCACCGCTTTGAGGCGGCGGGTGGGTGAGGAGGTGCGGGGTTCCATTACCCGGCGCAGCTCCTCATCGAGCGTGGCGAGCGAGACCGTGACCGAGATGCAGTCAAACTGGGCCAGTTCCTTGAGCAAGTCTAGGTCGCGGGTGATGAGGTAGTTTTTGGTGACAATGCCCACCGGGTTACGAAACTCGAGGAACACCTCTAAGCAACGCCGGGTCAGTTCTAAGTGACGCTCCACCGGCTGATAAATGTCGGTGACACCACTAAATCCCACGACTTGCGGCTGCCATTTTTTCGCCGAAAGCTCCTTGCGCAAAAGCTCGGGCGCATCGAGCTTGACCATGATGCGGGTCTCGAAATCCAGGCCTGCCGAGAAACCGAGATATTCGTGGGTGGGACGGGCAAAGCAATAGATGCAGCCATGCTCACATCCGCGATAGGGGTTCACCGAAGCCTTGAAGCCGATGTCGGGCGAGTCGTTATAGGTGATGAAGCTCCTGGTGCTGTCCTTGAAATACTGGGTATCGGTTTTGAGGTCCTGCGGCTCGAAGTAGTCGTCCAACGGGTCAAAGGTGACCCGGACGCGCTCGAAGCGGTTGGTAGGATTGGAGGCCACGCCGCGCCCGACAATGGTTTTGTGGGTTTCGGGCTCGAGGGACATAATAAACTATAACATATTCAGCTTATTTTTTTAGTTGTTTACATAAGACTGACATAGAAAAAGAGGTCATGAATTCGGCCTCTCGGTCTCGAGCTATCCACAAAACTACATAGGGGATGCGGTTTCACCCCGAAGCTATTGATAAGGAAATCCTCGGGGGTGCTGGTACCATCGGCGAAGGTGAGCGTAAGGTTGTCACCCAGAACGCCGTTCTTGTTGGCATCATCCAGGATTCCGGCGAACTGCACGAATTTGCCGTTGACAACTAAGCTGCCACCTAGCTTGATGCTCTCGAATTGGTTGAACTGGCCGTAGACCAAATGGCTGCCCTGCACCTCGAGCGTTCCTTTCAAGCTGCCCAGCATAAAGCTGCCGTACTCGTCACAATGGGTATTATCATCGTTATATTTTATCGAGCCTTTGGCATCCGCATCCCATTTGACGCTAAAAGTATCTCCCTTGGGATACGCAGTAATTTGAGCACTGCTGCTGTATTCCGTTTCCCCCAGGTTGACACTGACGCTGCCCTCGACCAGTTTGCTGCCGTCCACGCGATTGATAAACCCCGAGTACTTCAAATAAGGGCTTTTAGTCGTGACCTGACCGAGGATGCAACGGCTTTTGCCCGCCGGGGTCTCCGCCGTTAGTTGCATCAGGGTTTTGTCGTCGAGCAGGAGGATTATGGTCTGCTTCTGCGGAACCTCGTAGCTGAACTGGGGGTCTGGAATTACCACCGTCGGAACCGGAGTACCGAGGCTCGAGCTGTCCCAGTCGGTGATGCTTTTGACCGTCTTGCCGTCTTTGGTCTTGGAGATATAAATCAGATCGTCGCTGCTATCGGTTTGTTGGCAGCTACCATTGGCACAGGTGTAAATTCCTCGCTAAAGCGGGAAAACCGCGTCTGCTTGGGGCTTAACCTGAGTTGGCCGCTCTAACATCGCCTGCGGACCGAGAAAGGCGCTTTGTAAGGCCGCTAGGTTCTTTGCCAACGCAAGAGTTCCTGTCTGGGTTTTGCTGGCGATACTCACTACCGATTGGATTTCGCTGCTAAGAGCGTTTACACCACTCGCGTAAGAGGCCACGGCGTTTTGGCATCTACTTGAGGCGAAGGAGAGGGAGCGCTGTTTTTGGGGCCGCAGGCCGACAGCAGGGCGAGACCAAGCGCGAGGGTGAGTTTGAAAACGGGCTTCATGACGAATCCTCCGACAACAAGCATTTATGAAAGCTAGATGAAAGCAAGGGGGTTTGGACGAACCGGCGTTAATCCCTAAAAATAGCCGGGTGCATCGTCTTTATCTACCGGGCGAAACCACGCCCCCCTTGGCCCGCCCCCTTGCAGAACTTCCCTTGCTCGTCCTGGTCGGCTTAACCGGAGCGGGCAAAAGCAGCCTGCTGGACACACTCTCCTACCCCGCACTCCCCGACCGCCGCGAGGTGGTGGACCGCTTTGTGTTGCCCCTGTTCGGCTACCAGCCGGGAACCAAGCTAGACCGTGCCGAGCGCTTCGCCCTGACCCGGCGTTTCCGGGAGGGGCATCCGGGCGGGGTCGCCGAGGCACTTTTTCAAAGCAAAGCTGAACCCGCTTGGCCCTTGATATTTGACGGTTTGCGCGGCGAGGACGAGTTGCGCTATGCACTAGAACATCTTCCCCAGGCCCATTTCATCGTGCTAGAAGCCAGCGACCTGACCCGGCTCAAAAGATTGCTGAGCCGGGGCGACAGCTTCGACCGGGTGCGGCTGGGAGCCACCGACCTGGACGCGCTAAAAGCGCTTGCCGAGGGCGTGCTGAGCGAGGCTGAGCTAGAAGAAGCCTTGTCCTGGGACGTTCCCCCCCAGGACTTGACCGCTAAGCTCAAAATCGTAGCGGAGGAGCGCAAGAACTACGACCCCGAGGGGGCTAAAAAAGTGCTGTATGGCTCGCCCAGAGCGCTGTTTTTGGATACTGAGCGCCTGAGCGTGGAGCAGGAAGCCACGCGGATTCGGGCTTTCGTGGGGAAGATTTCTCCCTGACCAACGGCCTTAAGGAAGCGGCGGGTGGATACCGCCGTGATATATACTCCGTACAGTTGCATCGGGAAGGGCTTTTCCTAGAGTCATCCGGTGCAAACCGCGTGGTAGACTCTTATTCGCAATTCGCTTTGCCACATTCAGCCTATGGCAGCCATCCAGCGCATCACGTCACGGCCTTTTCGCCTGCCCTTGCGGGGGGCCCTGCGCTGGGGCAAGGCCAGCGAGCTGGCGGCTTTGGAACACGTGCTGCTCGAGGTTGAGCTCTCCGACAGCTCGGTCGGGCGGGCCGAGATTCCCCCCCGCCCGACCATCTACGGCGAGACGGTAGGGACGGTGTTGTCCGCGCTGGAATATCTGAGTCCAAAGCTGCTGGGCCTCGAGGCAAAAGACACCGAGGCGGTGGGGAAGGTGCTCGCTGGTTTTCCCGGCAATCTCACCGCGAAGGCCGGGGTGGACATCGCGCTGTGGGAAGCCTGGGCGCACAGCGAAGGGCAGGAGCTTTGGGAGGTGCTCGGGGCCGCGCACCGGCGCATCAAAGTCAGCTACATCCTGGGCATCGCCGACGAGGACGAGATGCTGGCCGATGCTCAGGCTGTGTATGAAGCCGGGGTGCGGGTGCTCAAGGTCAAGGTAGGGCGCGACCTGGAGGGTGATTTGCGGCGCATCGCACGGCTGCGGGAGCGTTTCCCCGAGGTGGAGCTCTACGCCGACGCCAACGAGACCCTTGCTGTAGAACAGGCCGCAGATTTCCTCCAGGCCTGGGCTGAGGCCGGGCTGCGGTACGTGGAGGAACCGCTGCCGGTCGAAGAGATTTTGGCCCGCGCCGAACTGCGTCGAACCGGACTCTTGCCCATCATCGCCGACGACTCCGCTTTCACACTGCGCGACCTGAGAAGGGAGCTACAGTTAGGGACTTTTGACGTGCTCAACATCAAACCGGCCCGCACAGGGTATACAGTAAGCCTCGAGATGCTCTCAGTCGCACGGGAGGCGGGCAAAGGGGTGATGCTGGGCTCGCAGGCGCTCTCGAGCTTCGGGGCCTACCAGACCGCACTCTTGGCCTTCCAGAAGGGGGTGAGCGAGCCGTGCGAGCTGGCCTTTCACCTCAAGGCCGAGGGGAGCTTTTGCGCGTTCCCGGCTTTAGAGGAGGGCTGGCTGCGCTGGGAAGACTTGCAGCGGTGCCGCTTTGACCCGGCGGCGTTTGAGCGGTACGCGCTATGATCCTGCTGCCTGAGCGCATCACCAACACGCTGCAACTCCTCAGCGTGAGCCTTTCCGACCGAGTGGAATGGGCCATCAGCGGCAGCCTGGCGCTAGCGCTATACGGCCTGCCGGTGATCCCCAAGGACATTGACCTCCAGACCGACCGCGCGGGGGCCGATAAAATCGCGCAAATCCTCGAGCCCTATCAGGTATATCCGCCCGGCCTGCACTTAGGGGTGCGGCTGATGCGCTCCTACTTAGGCCAGTACAAGGTGGAGGGCGTGGTGGTGGAGGTGATGGGCGACTTGGAGTACCAGAGCGTGAACGGGAGCTGGCACAACGCGCCCGATTTCAAGGCCCAGCGGCGCACGATGGAGTATCTCGGCATCACCGTTCCGGTGGTCTCGCTGGAGTATCTCCACAAGTTTTACCTTCAGCTCCAGCGTCCAGCGCGGGTGGCGCTGATTCAGGCGCGGCTCGAGGAGGAAGCGCGGGGGACCGGCGGTCAGGAATAAAAATACGGTTTGGAGCGCAGTCTATGGCCCTGTAGGGTTTTAGGTACGACCGTGAAGGGCCGCGAGGCCCCCGGCCAGGAGAAGCGCCCTAGCGCGAAGCCTCAGGAGAAGCGCCCTAGCGCGGAGCCTGTGCCGGTACTCAGGGCCCCGCGTACCTACGTGCGTCGCTCACCAAGTCATGGGGTTGGTGCAGCAGAATCCCCCATGGGTCAAGGCCTACTGCTGAAGCATCCCACCTCGACGACCTCGGAAGGCCCCCCCTTGGTAAGGGAGTAAAGAAGACAAGCCCCTTTGCGAAGCATCAAGGGGGCTCTGAGGGCGGGGTTGGCTTTTAGGCTTCTCTCAGCCACTCCCACAGCTTTTCGTCGTTGAAATCGCGGACGACGAGTGAGGCTCCGGCGGCCTCGAGGCCCTCGATCTGGTGCCCCGTGGTCAGGGCCACCGTGCGAATCCCCGCCCCTACTGCCGCCCGGATACCCGAGGGCGAATCCTCAAAGGCCACCGCCGCCTCCGGCCCGATGCCCAGGGCTTGAAGCGCGGTGCGGTAGGGCAGCGGGTCGGGTTTGCCCGCTGCGAGTTCTTCGGCGATAACGACGATCTCGAACTCCAACCCGAGCATCCCCAGCATGTGTTCCACGTTGGCCTTGGGGGCGTTGGTGACGAGGGCCAGCCGCAAGAATTCGGCCTTGGCCCAAGCCCACACGCGCTCTAAACCGGGGATGGGGGGCAGGTTTTTCGCCAACTCGCGGAAACGGGCCTCCTTGCCTTCTAAAAAGGCCTCCCCTTCGGCCTCGGAAAGCTGCGGCAGGATGTCGGCCACGATGTCGGGATTGAGCTTGCCACTGACATGGGTTTGGTAGTAGGCGTGGTCGGCCTGGATGCCGTAGCGGACCAAGGCCTCGAGCCAGGCCTGCTCGTGCAGGCGGTCGGTGTCGGCTAGGGTGCCGTCAAGGTCGAAGAGTAGGGCGTTGAGCTTCACTTTGCCTCCGTAGAAGCTGGATGAGGGCAGCTAGGACGACCGCGATCCCCAGGATGCCCAGCGGGATCGCCGGGGCCGGGAGCAGGGCGAAGGCCGCAGGAATCAGATTGGCCCCCACCGAGGCGAAATAAAACACGTAGGCCAGGGCGAAATACCCCACCCGCAGGTGGGTGAAACCGTAGAGGGTGGGGAAGGTCGGGCTGATCAGGAAGCCAGCCAGCGGGAACAAGAAGGCCAGCGGAGGCAGGAAGTAAACCCCTACCGCCGCCACGGTGAAGGCCAGCAGGATGCCCAGTCTGCTCAAGGTTCGCTCGGCGATGAAGCCGGAGAGCATCACCCGGCCCAGCGAGAAAGCGATCCAATGGACTGAGAGCAGCACCCCTACCAGTCTTGGGTCGTAGCCAAGGTGGCGAAGGTACACCCCCGAAAAGGTGGCGAGGACGACCTCGAGCGCTACATAGGCCACGAAAGTCAGGAGGATCAGCGGGAGCAAACCGGGGTGACCTTTGGGCTCGTCCTGATGGGTCTCGAGCTGTGGTGGGGGGGCCTTCCACAGCAACCCTGCGGTGACGAAGGCGAACACCGCGAAGATCGCATACCCAACCCGCCAGGGCAGGAGCGTGACCAGCAGTGGGGCCAACACCGAGCCCACCCCAAACACCGCGTTGATGCGGTTGAGCACGATCAATCGGCCCTCGCGGTACAGCTCGGCGGGCAGGGTGTTGCCGTGAAAATTGCAGACCATCAGCCCCAGCCCCAGGAAGGGGGCCGCCGCCAGGATGCCCCCGAACTGCGGAGTGAAGGCCACCAGCAGCAATCCCACCCCTTCCGAAACCAGGGCCAGCGACAGCCAAGGGTGGCGGCGGCGCATCCGGCTGCCCAGAAAGGTGCCCAGCAACCCACCGAGAAAGAACAGGTTGAAGTACCAGGCGATCTCGCGGCTAACCCCGAACTCGGCCCCCCACTGTGGTATGGTCCCGCCTGGCGCAGCGCCGATGATCCCGCTCATGAGAAGCGCTAAGCTGCTGCCGACAGTAAGACGAAGACGCACCAGGCCATTCTACGTAACCTAACGTGATTCCAAGGCTGGAGGGTACAAGAAGAGCTGCAAGCTGGGCCGTGCAAAAAGAGGGGCCCAGAGGCCCCTCTTTGCGGAAGATGCCGAAATTACATTTTTTTGATAAAGCCGGAGACCGCTTTGGTGGCCTGCTCAGGGGTGATAGCCACGCCAAAGGCCCGCCCGTTGGGCACTTGGGGGCCTTCGACTTTGCCCCCCAAATCGATCAGACCGCCGCGCAGGGTAGTCAGGTGGGCCTCCTCATTCATGGCGATAGAGGCCGCAGCCGAGAGTACTGCTTTGTTCTGGATCAGGGGAACTGCGCCCAGATAGGCTCCAGTAAACGCCGTCTCCAGAGCAATCATCGTTTCCAGAATCTTGCGCTGATTATCGCTGGTGAACGTGAGGCTACCGTAGTCGAACATTGGCCGGGCCACCGGCTTGGCCGCAAAGGGACCAGAGATGGTGTCCATGAGCGCCTTCACGTGGGCATCTTCTTGCTTGAGGGCCTCAGCCAAATACCCCTTGATATCCGCCGGGAAGGCCACCATCAGAGCGCGGGTGTAGACATCAGTAGCCAGATACTCAGCGGTGAGGGCGAGCTGAAGGATATCCAGGTCGCTGGGGCCACCCTGGGCCAAGGCCGAGCCAGTAAAGCGGCTCGCCAAAGCTGCCGAGACTCCAGTAGCGGTGAGCACCTTCATGAAGTTGCGGCGGGTTGTTTCCTTGGGGCTTTCAAGGACACGTAGATCCATAACTTCCTCCTTAGTGAAATTCAACTAGTGGTTCGAGTTAATCTCCAAGCCACTTTAGGAGTAGGTACTCCCAAAGCTGCCTTTGGAGATTCCCGTGGGGTGGGGCTGAGCACCGGTGACCCCGCCCTACCCCCCACTACTGCCCCATACGCAACCACCCCGGAGTTTAGATTGCTTAGGCCTAAACTCCTGGTTTGCTCGAGATTCAAGCAGAATTAGCTGCTCTGGAAGGCTTATTCACTAAGCCACGACTCGACTACCGACCCAGGGTCACGTGCAACCTCCGACTGGGGTTCCTCGAGTTCGGCGATGCGTTTCTCGGCTACCATCGCGGCCCGCGTCCCCGCACCTACGCTGGTGGTGAGCTGGCGGTAAATAGAGTCGGCGACATCCCCGGCGGCGAAGATGCCGGGTTGTGAGGTGTAGATTTCATCCTTTACGTCCACATAACCGTCAGGCCGCAGCGCCACAACTCCGTTGAGGAAACCCGTATTCGGCTCGTGCCCGATGAAGACGAAGATGCCGTCGGTCTTGAGAACATACGATTCGCCGGTCTCCAAGTTCCGCACCCGCACCCCGGTCACAGTCTCCTCGCCCAGCACCTCTTCCACGGTGCTGTTCCAGAGGAAGCTCATCTTGGGGTTAGCGAAAGCCCTGGCCTGCGCGGTCTTATTGGCCCGCAGCTCGGCGCGGCGATGGATCAGCGTGACCTTAGAGGCGAACTTAGTGAGGAACATGCCCTCTTCCACCGCAGCGTCGCCGCCGCCTACCACCACAATCTCTTTGCCCCGGTAGAAGAATCCGTCGCAAGTTGCACAGGTGCTCACCCCGCGCCCATAGAACTTGTCCTCGCCGGGGATTCCCAGCACCTTGGGATTGGCCCCTGTTGCCAAAATCACCACTTTAGCGGGGTAATCCCGCTCGTAGCCCTTCACCGTGAAGCCGTGCGGGGCCTGCTCGACCTTCCGCACCTCTTCCATCAGGATTTCCACGCCGAACTTCTTGGCCTGTTGCACCATCCGCTCGGAGAGCTCGGGGCCGCTGATGGCCTCGGGGAAACCGGGGTAGTTCTCCACCTCGTCGGTCTGGGCGATTTGCCCGCCGGGAAGGCCCTTCTCCAGAATCACCGTTTTCAGGCTGCCGCGCCCGGTGTAGATGCCCGCCGTCAGACCTGCTGGCCCGCCGCCGATGATGACCACATCGTAAATCTCGCTCATGCACACTCCCTGGAACGTCTAGGCCCCACTGAATCCAGGATACAACCTTACTATATTTTTTGAAGTAAGCAAGGTGACGAAAATGGCTAATGGGGCTTTTCCCGATAATCCGTGTCGGAGACGGGCTCGAGATCGAAGATGCGAGCCGTGCTGAAGCTAGCCCAAAGTTTATAAGTGGTAACTCTGATCGGAGACGGGCTCGAGCCAATCCGCCGTCTTTCCGTTCTCGGCGGCTTGCAGGGCAAGGTGGGTCATGGCGTGGGCCGCGGAAGCGCCGTGCCAGTGCTTCTCGCCGGGCGGGATGTAAATCGTATCTCCCGCTTTAATTTCCAAAACATCCTCCCCCGTGCGCTGGAACCAGCCGATTCCAGCCTCCACGTGCAGAATCTGCCCTTTGGGATGGGTGTGCCAGTGGGTGCGGGCACCAGGACTAAAAAACACCCGCGCCACGGTCAAGCTCATCGGCTCCGGGCTGACGATCAGCTCACTTAGATAGACCTGCCCGGTGAACCAATCCGCCGAACCCTGACGGGTTGGGACCTGTGGGACAAACTTCTTCCAAGGGTTGTCCATTCCTCAGTATCGCTCATGATTGAGGTTTCGAGCTCAAGTCCTGCACGGCACAACCAAACTGCCACCAACCCCATTCAGGACGTAAGCCCGTGCTGACCCTTAGTTCATCGCCCGCTCGTACTGCGGCGGCCAGACCTTCTCCGCACCCAGCACCTTCGCCGCGTGGTAGGGCCAGTAGGGGTCGCGCAGCAGGGCCCGGGCCAGCAGCACCGCGTCGGCCTCACCCCGTTGCAATATGCTTTCGGCCCGCTCAGGGTCGGAGATCAGACCCACCGCGCCCGCCAGCAAACCGGTTTCCCGCCGCACCCGGGCCGCAAACGGCACCTGATAACCCGGCTCCGCGGGGATGCGGATGCCCGGCGCGATCCCGCCCGAGGAGCAGTCCAGCAGGTCCACACCGCGCTTTTGCAGCTCCCTGGCAAACTCCACCGTGTCCTCGATGCTCCAACCACCCTCGGTAGCGGCATGGCCGCTATGCGCTACGCGCACGCCGCCTTCAATCCAGTCCGAGGCCGAAACCCGCACCCACAGCGGCAACTCGGCGGGCCAGACCTCGCGCACGGCGCTAACAACCTCTAAGGGAAACCACATCCGGTTTTTGCCGTACTGGTCATTGCGCTTGTTCGTCAAGGGCGAGAGAAAGGAGTGCAACAGATAGCCGTGGGCGGCGTGCAGCTCTATAAGCTCGAACCCCGCTTTGAGCGCCCGCTTAGCCCCTTTTACAAAGGCTTCGCACACCTGCTCGAGGCCGATGACGTCGAGTTCTCGGGGAACCTCCCAGCCCTCCGCGAAGGGAATCTCGCTCGGCCCCACCGGGGTCCACTGGTGCAGCGGCTTGCCGCCCTTCCAGGGGCTTGCCACCCCCGCCTTGCGCCCGGCGTGGGCGAGTTGGATTCCGGCAATCGCACCGTTCGCCTTGATGCGGCGGGCCAGTTCGCTAAGCCCCTCCACATGTCCATCCGACCAGATGCCCAGGTCATCCGGACTAATCATGCCGCGGTTTTCGACCGCGGTAGCCTCCACGATGATCGTGCCCACGCCGCCGACGGCCCTGGTCGGGTAGTGCAGCAGGTGCCAGCCGTTGACCTGCCCATCCTGGGCTGAATACTGGCACATCGGCGACATTACAATGCGGTTTTTGGCCCTGAGTGAGCGCATTTCTATTGGGCTGAACAGCAGGCTCATGGGCGGATTTTACGCTCTCGCTACCCGCCCCTTTTGTAACTTGATTGTTCTAGCTACAACGCTTTTTCAGATGCCGCCCGGTGCTACGATGGGAAAGCTGTCTTGAAATGAGAGAGACAAAAACTTATACTCGGTCAAATAAAGTGGGGGTTTCCGTGTGTCAATGCATGAAATCAAAACTCGATAAGGAGGTGAAGTAGCGCCAAAGGCCTAAAGCTGGAAGCCGAAAGCTTTTCTTTTCGGCCTTTAGCCTTTAGCCTTCGGCCTTCGGCTTATGCCCATAGATTTTACCCTTACCGACGAGCAAAAACAGCTCCAAGCCCTAGCCCGCCGCTTCGCCAAGGAGCAGATGGCCCCGGTCGCCGCCGAGTACGACGCCAGGGAGGAAATGCCCTGGCCGGTGATCGAAAAGCTGCACGAGGTCGGGCTTCTCAACACCATCATCCCCGAGGAGTACGGCGGACTGGGGCTCGGGATGCTCGACGAGGTGATTATCGGCGAGGAGCTGGCCTGGGGCTGCATGGGGATATACACCATTCCAATGGCCTCCGACTTAGGCATCACGCCTGTCCTGATCGCCGGGAACCACGAGCAGAAGGAGCGGCTGTTCAAAAAGCTCACCGAGAAGCCCGCCCTGGCGGCCTTCGGCTTGAGTGAGCCCGGTAACGGCTCGGACGCGGCGGCGCTGCGCACCAAAGCGGTGAAGGATGGCGATAGCTACGTCCTGAACGGGACCAAAACCTGGATTACGAATGGCGGGGATGCCGAGTTCGTGGTGGTGTTTGCCACAATCAACCCTGAAGCACGACATAAAGGCGTGGTCGCCATCGTGGTCGAGAAGGGTACACCCGGCTTCAAGGCCAACAAGCTGCACGGCAAGATGGGACAACGTGCGTCGGCGACGTATGAACTCGTGTTTGAAGATGTGCGTGTGGGAGCCGAGAATTTACTTGGCAAAGAAGGCGACGGCTTCAAGATTGCGATGGCGACCCTCGATAAAACCCGCATCCCGGTCGCAGCAGGAAGCGTGGGCGTGGCGCGGCGGGCCCTCGAGGAATCCACCAAGTACGCCAAGGAGCGCGAGGCCTTCGGCAAGCCGATTGCCGAGTTCCAGGCGGTCCAGTTCAAGCTCGCCGAGATGCTGATGGGCCTCGAGACCGCCCGTGCTTACACCTACTACGCCGCCTGGCTCACCGACCAGAAGCTGCCCCAGGCCCACGCCGCCGCCATAGCCAAAGCCTACGCCTCGGAAATCGCCTTCGAGGCCGCGAACGAGGCCATCCAGATTCACGGCGGTTTCGGCTACATGCACGAATACCCCGTGGAAAAGCTGCTGCGCGACGTGAAATTGAATCAAATCTACGAGGGCACGAACGAGATACAACGCCTCATCATCGCGCGGCATATTCTGAATGGGTGATAGTTTCCCGACGTTGAAAGAGAGGAATAAATGAAGTTTATCGCAACCCTACGGCAAGTTCCCGAGAACGAAGCCCGGCTCAAAATCGAGGGCGGTAAGGTCAGCCTGAACGGCGTAACGATGGTCCTGGACGGGATGGATGAGTGGGCGGTGGAAGAAGTTATCCGCCTCAAAGAAGCGCACGGCGGCGAGGCTGTAGTGGTGGCCCTCGGCCCCGAGCGCTTTGAGGAAGCTATTCGTACCGCCCTGGCGATGGGCGCAGACCGTGCAGTTCATCTCGTCAGCGACGGGTATATTGACCCCATCACCCAGGCGCAAAACCTCGCCCAGACCATCCTCGAGGAGTCTCCCACGCTCGTTTTTACCGGCGGCCAGCAGGCAGATTGGGACTCCCAGGCTCTCGGCCCCGCACTGGCTGAAGCCCTGGGCTGGCCTGTCGTGTCCTGGACGACCAAAATCGAACTCGAGGGCGAGACCCACGCCAAAGCCAAACATGACCTCGACGAAGGTCAGGAAATCGTGCGGGTGGCGCTCCCCGCCGTTTTCACCAGCCAGCAGGGCCTCAACGAGCCGCGCTACCCGACCCTGCCCGGCATCATGAAGGCCAAGAAAAAGGAAATCCGCAAGGTTCCCCTGAGTGTGGGCAGCAAGGTGGAGGTGCTCGAGCAAACCATCCAGGAGCGCTCCCGCCTGGGCAAAGTCATTGACGGCACGAAAGACCCCGTGTCGGCGGCGAACGAGCTCGTCAGGCTGCTGCACGAGGAAGCGAAGGTTATATGAGAGGTCAAAGGTCGAAGGTC
>PSMF01000097.1:12511-12984 GCA_040290005.1 Meiothermus sp. | reverse complement strand
TAAGTTTCAATCCTCAGTGGGCCTAATTGCCCACTGCAACGTGACCCGGTGGCAGGTCCTCACCTGTCACCAGCAATGTTTCAATCCTCAGTGGGCCTAATTGCCCACTGCAACGTTTTAGGCATGTAGTCCCCTCATTAGCGTTTGTGTTTCAATCCTCAGTGGGCCTAATTGCCCACTGCAACGCTGCGTGGAGTGTTGCAAACCGCCTGGCCGCCGAAGTTTCAATCCTCAGTGGGCCTAATTGCCCACTGCAACGCCGGGACACAGTGTACGTGCACGCGTGCTTTTTGGTTTCAATCCTCAGTGGGCCTAATTGCCCACTGCAACGCATGCCTATCTCGGTCCCGGCCCAGACCCAAGTTTCAATCCTCAGTGGGCCTAATTGCCCACTGCAACTTTGCGCGGTGTCCTTTGGAAACGACGACACTTAGTTTCAATCCTCAGTGGGCCTAATTGCCCACTGCAACACG
>PSMF01000097.1:2107-12286 GCA_040290005.1 Meiothermus sp. | reverse complement strand
GTGGGTACAGTGGGTACAGCACCCGTTTCAATCCTCAGTGGGCCTAATTGCCCACTGCAACTCGACAACACTGTGATCGTTTAGGACCTCCCCCGTGTTTCAATCCTCAGTGGGCCTAATTGCCCACTGCAACGGCCTCAAAAACTCATACATGCAGGACTGCATTGATAACCAGTGCCGCGCGAACCTGGGAGCTGAGGCCACCTCCACGGTGCGAGGTGATTCACAGTATAGCCAAGTTTTCAAAGTACCCAAGCCACAAAGTGGCTTTGCGCGAACCCCTCTGGATTTTCGCATCTACTAGGGGTTCGCGCTAAAGAACTAGGGGATCATCGAAATCCTGGTATCGGTCTTGCCCGTGTGTTCTTAAGCACTTTTCCCGCCCGCCTGGGAGGGTGTAGATGCGGAGGCTGTCCTTGTCGGGCTCGATCACCTTGAGCAGCTTGGCCTCGAGCTCCTCGAGCTGAGCCCGGGTGACGCGACATTCGAAAACCGACATCTGGACGCGCTGGCCGTAGTTCTTGCAAATCTTAGCCACCCGGACCAGACGCGCTTTGCCCTCCTCTGAGACGGTGTTAACGTCGTAGGTGACCAGGATGTCGAGCCGTTCCATCGGTACACTCCTACTTGCCCACGAAGGGCACGTACTCCGGCAGGTCACCCCGCAGGTAGCGGGCGAGCAGACGGGCTTGGATGTGGGGCAACAGGCCGATGGGCACGGGCTCCTTGAAGAGCGGGTGCTGTACCGTCTCCTGGCGGCGCTTCTGGAAGGCAACGATCACCTCCTTGCGGCCGTCCTCCGACAGGAGCACTGCCCCGCCGGGGCGCTCTTCGAAGTGCCTCGAGGTCAGTTGCTTGCGGTTGAGGAGGGCCAGGACCAGGCGGTCACCCCACCAGGCGCGGAACTCCTCGAGGAGGTCTAGGGCGAGCGCGTTCCGGCCCGGGCGCAGGGCGTGCAGGAAACCCACCTGCGGGTCGAGGCCCACCCCCTCCAAAGCGGCGGTGCACTGGGTGGCCAGAAGGGCATACACGAACCCCAACAACGCGTTCACCGGGTCGCGGGGAGGCCGCTTGTTACGGCCGTTGAAGGAAAACTCTCCTCCGATCAGCAATTCACCGAACGCCGCGAAGTAGGCGGAAGCCGCGTTACCCTCCAGGCCGCGGACCTCGTCGAGGGTTTGTGCATGAGGGAGCCAGCGTAAGGAGGCTTCGTGCTCGGCCAGGGCCGAGGCCAAGGCTTCGGTCTCCCCCCGTTCGCGCATCGCCCGTTGAAGCAGCGCCCGGGTATTCCTGAGCTTGCCCTCCACGAAGCGCTGGGCGAGGCGTACGGCCCTGGCGTCCAGCGCCTGGTGCTGGGCTCGCCGCAGGAGCACGTTCCCCGAGACCGGGCCGGCCAGGCGCCCCTGAAAGCGCCCGTTCTCGCCGTACCAGGCCACCTCGCGGCCGTCCTGGGCGCAGCGATGGAGCAAAAAGGGCGAGACGAGCACGTTGCCGAAAAGGCACAGGCCGTCGAGGTGGTGCAGCGGGATCTGCCGCTTGAGGCTGCCCTCTACCTCGATGCATACCGTATCGCCCTGGAGGCGCAGGTAGGTCCCCTGGGCCTGGACGTAAAGGGTGTTGAGCAACTGGGTGTTCACGGCTCCCCCGAGCCAGGCGGTGACGGCAGGTGTGCGGCCATCGCGGAACCAACGTAGGGCATGCAGGTGTCGATCAGCGAGCAGTGGGGGCAGCGGGCGTCGGCGACCGGGGACGGGAGCTGGTCCTGCTCGAGCAGCCGCCGCACCTCCGCGACTATCCGCTCCACCTCGGCCCGCAGCTCCAGGGTGAAGGGCACCTCGAGCCTGCGCCGGGAGGCTTTGTAGAACAGCACCCCCGCCGGCACTCGCACGCCGAACATTTCTTCCAAGCAGATCCCCTGGGCGCAAAGCTGCACCTGATCAGCCCGCTTGGCCCAGCGCGAGCCCACTTTGTGCTCGACGGGGTAGGGCAGACCGTCGGTGAACTCCACCACGTCGGCCCGCCCGGCGATGCCCAGCCGGTCCGACCAGAGCGGCAGGGCATACTCGACCCGCACACCCTCGCGCACCAGGCCCTCGGGGATGTCTACGCCCTCGTGGGCCCGCCGCCCCCGCAGGGTGTAGAGGTTTTCGTCCCAGACTTGCTCGAGGTGGATCAGGGCGCACTGGCGGGGGCAGTAAACGTAGTGCTGCAGGGCAGAAATGGGGATGGGGTCATCCCCCATTCCCCGCAGCTCAGGGCTCATACCAGCTGGGTGAGCGTCACCCCTTCGGGCAGGTTCTCCCGGTCCACCTGCACGGTATAGTCCGAGAATTGCCGGGCCACCCCTACAGGTTCAACCTTGATGCGGTCGATGAGCTTGTGGGCGGCCACGTTCCCCAGCGCGCTGCTGTGGGAGAAGACGTAGAGCCCCCGGCATGCGGTGTAGCCGCGGCTCGCCGAGCGGTCGAGGTCCCACATCTGCTCGAGGGCTGTCCAGAGCACCGCCAGGTCATCGGAGTTGAACCCGGTGTCTTGGGCGAAGCTCGGCACGAAGAAGCCTTTGGCGATGTAAAGCCCGTAGGGGATGTAGGCTTTGCGTCCGATGGTGCCGCTGCGGGCGGTCTCTTCGCCCTCGTCATCGGCCACGCTTTCCTTCTCCTCCGCCTTTGTCAGGGCCACTCGGGTGATGGCGGCGTCCATCGGGAGGATGCGATCGACCGAGCGGGCGAAGGTAAACTGAACGGGGCCCCGCACCTGTCCGCAGTTGACCTCCGTGCTCATCACCGCGCCGAAAGCCCGGATGTCGAAGAAGTTGTCGCACATCCACCTGCGCGCTTCAGGGTCAGCAGCCTCACCCTTCCCTCGGGGCTTCTTCCCCAGGGCCGTATAGGCGCGCAAGTGGTGGTTATTCAGGATCGCCCCCTGCTGGACATAAATCTTGTAGCGCTCTTCCTTACCCTTGTAGGCATCGACGAAGTTGCGGATCTTGCGCTTGAGGGCCACGTCGGTCACGATGCCCAGGCCGGTTTCGGGGTCTACGCGGGGGAGGTTACCGGCGTCGGGGTCGCCGTTGGGGTTGCCGTTGGTGACGTCGAACAGGAGCACGAAGTCGTGACGGACTGCGGGGTTGAGGTGGGGGTTCACTGGACTCCTCCTTCTTCCGCCTGCTTGGCCTGCTGTGCGGCTTTGGCTTCGGCGATGGCTTCGAACTTTTCGGCTTTCTGGTGGTAGTAACCGAGGCTGAACAGCGCCTGGTTCTCCAGGTCGAGGGTGGCGGGGATGTTCGTCAGGTGCTGCGAGATCTCAGCGATGCGCCGCTCGAAGAGGCCGTGCAGCCCCTTCTTGCTGGGGTCTTTGCGGAGCTTGCTGAGGTGGGCCTGTGCCCCGTTCATCAGGGCGCGGTAGGGCATCACCGGGGTGCTGCTCAAGGAGCCGTAAAACCGGTCGGTGACGGTGGTGTTGACCTTGCCGAGGGCGGCGTACTGAAGGTCTTCCAGCAGGGCCATGAGCCGCCCCAGGTGGTAGCCGGGGGAGTCCGGCCGGTCGGGTTCCAGACGCTTGAGTTCATTCATACCGATCTTCCCTCCAGAGATAAGCACCATTCGGGTGAGGACGGCTCGAGGGGCGGTCACCCGCTGCTCGGCGCGATTGCGCGCGACCAGTTGAGCCAGGAAGGCCCACGGCAGCGGGGTTTGTTTGAGGGCAAAGGCCGTGAGTGCCGTGGGGACGGAGGCCACCATCTCTTTGTTGGCGTCACGGTAAAGGCTTCCCGCTAGCGCATAAAGGCCGAAGGGCTCGAGGTCGTAGAGCTCCTGGCTCTCGAAGTAGCGCTCGAGGTTCCGCCGGACCTCCTTGACCGTCGTGGTGACGTGGTCGCGCACCACCACGCGGCTCCCGCTCGCCGAAAGGCTCACCGCGTAAAAATCGTCCTCGGGGAGAGCGGTGAACTCCCTGCCGCTGAATATGCCCTGGATGGTCTTGCGCACCTGTTGCGCGTCGGCGGCAACCTTTGGCCTGGCCTCCGCTCCCCGCTTGAGCCGATCGAGGACACTCTCGCCCCGGGGGTTTTTCAACAACTCGGCCACGGGCGGGATTGGGCTGGTCTTGGTCCAGAAGGCGTAGACCACCGGCCCCACGCGGAGGTGGGTGGACTCGTTCTTGAGCAGGTGGTTGAGGGCGTTGGCGTACTTTTCGGCGAGGTCGAGGCGGACCGGGGCGATTTGGGAGGCCGAGAGCCCGTACGACTCGAAAGCGGCCGCGTTGGCTGAGATGAAGTTCATCCCTGAGGTCTGGCCGCCGGGGATTCCCTTGATCTTAACGGGCTCACGCTCCATGACCGGCCCGACGGCGCCCGAGATCAGGCACTCGGACCTGAGCCCCTTCGTGCCATCGGCACCTTCCGTCACCGCGAACTGGTCTGCCCAGTACCGCTGAACCTCGGGAAGATCGATCGGGCGCACCCCGTCCACCACGAAGGTCAGGTTGTCGTCCGCGCTAAAATCGGCTTCCAGGCCTAGTTTGGGAAGGTCCAGGGCTTCCAGGAAGCGATGCACAGCCCAGACTTCGGGTATTTCCGTGGCTTTGGCACAGGCCAACACCTCCTGCTTGAAGAGCTCGTGGCGCTGCCGAACCTTGGAAGCGTCGGCCCCCTCCTTGCTCAGCCCGAGCACGTACTCCCCGTTATCGGCGAGGAGCTTGGCCCTCGGGGCTATGGTCCGGATGAGGTGCGGGGTGAGCAGGCGCTTCCCCCGCTCGCTCTTCTTCCCTGAACCGTCGGAGGTGCGCTCGAGGCGCTGGAAATTCCCTTGTGCGTCCAAGTAGACCAGCCAGCGAACCGGCTGCTCCTGGTACATGAACGGCGCTTTGGAGCTGCCGCCGGCCTCCTCGCGCTCCAGCCGCTCGGCGTAGGCTACTAGCTGCTGCAAGAGCATCAGTTCACGCTCCTGTACAAGTCGGGGACTTTCAGAACACCCCGCTCGAGCCGCGCCGCGAAGAATTTGGGGACGGCTCTCCCCTTCACCCATGCTCCCCCGTTGACACCGTGCTTGCGGAACCTGACCGGCCCGTCCTCATCCTCGGTGAACTCGAGGTCGAAGAGCATCCGGCCTAAGTCTTCGTTAAGCGCCTCGAGCGGCCGGTCTTCGGCGCTCACCGGGGCGAAGTAGCCAGTGAACTCCCGCGTGCCCAGGTAGGGCTGGTGTCGGGCCTGGCCCTTCTCTACCCGCCGCTCGAAGATCTCGCGGTATTTGGTGAGCGGGTCGGTGGCGTGGGGGGCGAGCTCGAGGTCGGCCCGGATCACGTAGGCCACGTCCCTGAGGACCAGGGCGTTGCGCTGGGCACGGTCTTCCTCGGCGAAGAAACCCCCGCCCGACTTCTGCCAGCCTTGGGCGGAGCGGGCTGAGGCCACGGTGTTGACCTCGTTGCGGAGGATGGAAAAGCGCTTGATGGGGTTGAGCACCCAAATCTCGCGCACCCTCCAGCGGAACTCAGGTTTCCAGAAGATGGCCTCGAGCACCCCTCTGGCCGCACTGGGAGTCATCACGTCGTAGGAAACGCGCTCCACCTTGTTCTCGGGGCGGGTGAAGCAGGCGTAATCGCCCCATACCTTCACATGTATCACCTCAATCCTCCTCGTCCCTAAGTCGCTCGAGATCCCCAAAGAGTCGATACTGCAACCGCGCTTTGAACTCATCCACTAGCTCCTCGGGTATGTGGGGGTGACAGCACTCGCCAAGAGCAGTGACAGCAAGTTCATAGGCTAATCGAAGAAAATCCCGACCCATGAAGTAAGGGTAGGACGCCATGGCCGTTAAGTCAAGGTTCTTTATAGCTATACAACTCACGTTGTATAATCGTCGAGCAGTACCGCCCAAAGCGAGGATTGAAACTTTATAGCTATAGTTCACGCAACCAACCCCCCACGAGGGGGCCCTTTTACACCACGCTGTCGTAAGCATCGAACAACTCCTCGATCCCTAGCTTCTCGCTATAGCTCCCGGTCCACTCCCAAAGTTCGACATCAAGCTCGGTCATCTCGCGAATGAAAGGGGCCAGCTTTTCCTTGTCGCTGGTGTAAATATTGACGATGTACGGCTGGAGCTTCCGCAGGGCCATAAAGCCGGTGTGCTGGCTCAAGATCCGGTCGATGGCTGCGGCATCCTGGGCCCGCTTACGCACCAACACAGGGAAGGTGTTGTCGCCGATGAGCCGGTACAATTCGGCCACCTTCGGGTAGTTGAACTGTTGGCGAAAGCTCTGGACCTCCTTGGCGTCGGTGTGGGTGAGGTCGCGGTAGAGCTCGGTGAAGTACTGGGTGAAAAGTTCGGGGTCGTCCAGGTCAGCGCCCTGGCGCAGCAAATTCCGTGCGAGGCGGGTGGCGCTGGCGTAGACGCCTTGCGGCAGACCTTCACGCTCGGGGCAGAATACAGTGACCTCGCCGCGCTCGAGCCTCCCCTCGCGGTTGCAGCGCCCTGCGGCCTGCACCACCGAGTCCAGAGGCCCCAGGGCCCGGTAAACCATGGGGAAGTCCAGGTCCACGCCCGCTTCGACCAATTGGGTTGAGACCACCCGGCAAGGGAGTTTGTGCTCCAGGCGGTCCCGAATGGAGGCGAGCACCTCCCGCCGGTGAGCGGGGTACATATGGGTCGAGAGGTGGACAGCCTCGGGGTCACCGAGGGCAGCGTACAGCTCCCGGGCCTGCTGTTTGGTGTTGACGATGCACAGCACCTGATCGTGCCCACGAAGCCGCTCGGCCACCGCCTCCCAGGACTGCGGCTGGAGCTCGAGCCTGTACGCCACCCGCTTGAGCTGTCGGAAGTAGCGCCCGGGGTCGGGCACGATCTCCCGCACGCCCTCCAGCGTGGCGAAGCCCAGGGGAGCGTCGAGCGCGGGCTGGGTCGCCGTGCACAGCACCACGCTCACCCGGTAGCGCCGGACCAGCTCCTTGAGCACATCCAGGGTGGGCTGGAGGAGGTTAGCCGGCAGCGTCTGCACCTCATCGAGCACGATCACCGACCCGGCGAGGTTATGGATCTTGCGGAGCTTGCTGGGGTTGTTGCTCAGCAGGCTCTCGAACAGCTGCACGGTGGTGGTGACCACCACGGGCATGTCCCAGTTTTCCGAAGCCAGCCTGGTGCGGCTTTCCTCCTCCGCGTCGGCAGGCTCGTAGGCCGAGTGGTGCTCGAGGACGTTCTCTGCCCCCAGCAGCTTGGCGAACTCTTCGGCGGTCTGGTCGATGATGCTGGTGTAGGGGACCGCGTAGACCACGCGCCGCAGGCCGAACTTCACCGCATGTTGCAGCGCGAAGGCCAGGCTCGAGCGGGTCTTTCCGCCCCCGGTCGGCACGGTGAGCCGGAAGAAGCCGGGCTCGAGAGCAGCGGCCTTTAGGGCAGCCTGATAGATCTCCCAGCGGGCCCGGTTGACCGGGGTATCGGCGCTGCGGATCTTCTCCTGCCCCTCTTTTACCCGGGCGAGCAGTTCCTGCAGGTTGGCTTTGGGGGCGGTACGGTGGGCGTATCGCTGGGGGCTCCAGAAGCGCTCTGTATCCAGCCGGTCCGCGTCCACCAGGGCGCTCAGCAGCATCCGGATGAAGAATTCGTGGGCGAGGGGCTCGAGCTCAGCGGCCTCGGGAGCCACACCCCCGAAGATGTCCTTCAGCTCCTCGCAGGCCCGGTCCAGGGCCTGCTGGACTTCCGGGCTTTCCCTGCGCCGATGCAGCCGGTCGGTGAGCAGGGAGCGATCACCGATCCTGCCGTGGTGGTATGCCACCGCCCACGCCAACTCGCTGCCGCACCCGTTCGCAGGGATGAGGTCGTCCTCATAGTCCGCGAGCAGGAGGTCTCGGCCCAGTACAGCCCCGGCACTGGAGTGGTCCACTTTCCCGGCGGGGGGCGGGCTTCCGCATCGCTCAGCCCGGTATGCTGCCCGGAGGTAGTCCTGAAACTCCTGGCTGTATTTGCCCAGGTCATGGAGGATGCCCAGCCAGTAAGCCAGCTCGGAGGCTGAAGGAACGTTGAATTGGGCGGCGAAGTCGCGGGCCAAGCCAGCGACGGCCTCGAGGTGCTCGCGCAACGGCTGCCACCGCTGCTCAGGGTCGTCTTTGCGGGGCGTATGGGCCCAGTACGGGCTGTTGGCCGTTGAGCCAAGGTTCCGGTCGGAGCTGTACAACTCTGCCACGGTTACCGCCTCCTCGAGCCAGCGCTGCCGGAAGAACTCCGGCTCCAGCACCTCCACCCTCGGTCCCCAGCTCTGCACCCATGACAGCAGCTCGATGGGAAAACCGCCCTCGTCGGTGCCTACCGTGACCTCCACCACCAGGCTGCCGTCGTCGCGCTGCTCCAGCTCCCTGAGGTTGGGGTAGCCCCCCTCCCGGATGCGCCCGACGGCGCGGGGCAAGAAGCGCAGCTTCACCCGCACGGGGTTCCCCCCGCCCCCCACGATGCCCCAGGCGTCGGAGAGGTACTCCCGGGGGTCAAAGCTGGCCGGGATCTCGTAGGCCTCGCTCGGGCCGACCAGGGTGACAAACTGCATCCGCGCAAGCTTAAAGGTGCGCAGCTCGTTCTTGTAGCTGCGCTCGCGGCCGATGACGTAGACCGCCATGTTGGCCCGCGAGACCTCGATGAAGTAGGTTTCCAGCTCGAATTTGGTGGGCTCGCGCCGCCCGGGGAGCGGGTAGTGGAACTCGACGAGCTGGCGGCGGAACCAGGCGTTGGTGATCTTCTCGAGGTTGCTGCCCTCGAGGCCCGGTCCACGGGCGGCCATGGCCTCGGCGCTGCGCTGCGCGACGGTCCGGGCGGGCTCGGGCAGGCCACGGGCCAGCTTAAGCATGGCCTCGAGGTACTGCTGGTTATGACCCGGCGAGTGGTGGCAGAGCATCCGCAGGGCCGTGTGCGCCACTACCTTGTCGATGTCGCTCAGGAGCACGCCGGCGTTGAGGGCGTAGGTGTGCCGGATCTCATCGTGCAGCAGTCGGAAGCCCAGGTAGGGCTCGAGCTCCTTGAGGTCTTCGAGGTAGTACAGCACCGCCCGCTTCCGGACGCCAAGTGCGGTAGCGAGCTGTTGCGCCGTCCAGGGCTTGAGCTTGAGCAGCTCCAGCAGCCGGACGAGCCGGAGGGCCTTCTCGTGGGTGGCGTTGGGCAGATCAGTGTCGTCCGGCTGCATAAGGGTTGGTAACTACAAATGTACCGAAGGGCATCCAGGGATCATCCATCTCATCGCGTAAGGGCTAAAGGGCGCAAGAAACTTGAGTGTTGTTTTAGAGGGTTTACCGCGTGAAGCCCGGGGCAGGGCGTAGGGGTGGGAAGAGGGGCGCAACGCGAACCTCAAACCACCCACGGCGACATGCCGCGCCGTTCCTGGATCCAGTTGGCGTAGTGACCGACCATGAACTCCGCCGCGTTCGGGGTCGGCGGGCGGTCGCGGTACACCCACTCGGCGGCGGGGTCGAGGCGGTAGACCCCGCCGTGGACCTGGATGCTGCCCTTCCACCCGAGCGCTCGCCGCAGGCGTTCGGCGGTCTCCCACAGGGCCTTGCGGTCTTGGGGGCGGTCTTGCCCGTAAAGCTGGTCGAGGAGGTGCTCTACGCCGGCGCTTCCGCCGTTCTCCAGCAGGAGCACCAGCAGTTCGCCTGGGCGCCCGGTCGGGCTGATGGGCACCGGCCGGCCGTTCACCTTGACCTCGAGCGAGCCGAAAGGATTGATCTCGACCCACAGCTTCTGCGGCACCTCCGGTGCTGGCTGGCCCAGGCAGGGCTTCAATTCGGGGAAGCAGTGCAGCTCCTCCCGCACCCACAGGTTGGCGGGCTCGAGGCCCTCCAGCAGCCTTCGGGCAGCTTCCCCCGCCCCGCTGCGGTGGTGCAGGGCTGCCTGCACCACCGCCCGCACTACCCTCCCCCGCTCGCCCAGCACGAGGGGGCCGGCAAGGGTGTTTTGGGCTCCGGCGACGTCCCCCAGCATCAGCCGTGCCGCAGCGATATCGGCGTTCAGCCAGCTCGAGGGGGGGGAGGGATCGCACTCGAGCGCCAGCGTGAGCTGGGCCAGCGCCTCCTCGGTCCGGCCCAGCAGGCGAAGGGTATGGCCGTAGCCCCACAGGGCTTGCTGCCGGTCGTCCCGGTCGCAGGCAGCCTGGGCAGCTTTCTGGTAACCGTCCAGGGCTCGCTCCCACTCCCCAAAGGAGCGGCGG
>PSMF01000097.1:0-2097 GCA_040290005.1 Meiothermus sp. | reverse complement strand
AGCCACACAGAGCCCGTGCCCGGAATTCCCGCGCCACCGCCTTGCGGCTGAGCCGAACGGCCTCGAGCAGGTGCTGCTCGGCCTCCTCCGGGCGGTCCTTGATGAGCGCCATTCCCAAGCTGTGGCGTGCCCAGGCCAGGTAATAGGGGTCATCGCGCAGATAAGCCAGGGCCTCGGCCCACACCACCCGCGCCGCAGAGCGCTGGCCCGAGAGGTAGAGCAATCCGCCCTCGTCGACGAGGCTGCGGCCCAGCGCCGCCTCCTTTAAATCTCCCCGCGCCTTCACAAACGCTTCGTGCCACTCGGCCCGCCCCAGGCGGAACAGCACCTCCCCCCTGGTGCGCCAGTGGAGCCCGCGCTCGAGGGGGGTGTGCTCCTCGAGCACGGACGGGCTCCGCGCCACGTCCAGGGCCTCGAGCTGATCCAGCGCCTCCTGATGACGGCCTTCCCGCAGCAGGGCCCAAGCCCGGTACGTTCCCAGGGCAGGGGAAAGTGGCAGGGACAGCATATCGAGGTAGGCCAGCAGCGCCCCGGATCGGCGGGAACGGCATAAAACCGCGGCATACAGCCGTTGTAGGGAAACCTCCTGGCGCAACCAGCCTTCGGGAAGCAGGCCGAACAGCTCCGCCACCTGCTCAGCCTGCTGGTGGGTAGAAGCCTGGTGCACCAGGCCCTCCAGTAACCGCGCCGCTGGTGCCATTCGGTCCGTGTCCACCAAGGCCATAAGGCTCACTCGAGCATCATCAATCGTGATTTTTCCCACTCCGGATTCATTTTACAAACCTTAGGGGAGGCACACGGCCTCCCCTAACCCAAATTCCTCTAACCGCCCGTACCGATCTTGGGGTCATCGCCATCGACGATCACCTGGGGGTGGCTTCCTACGGGCTGGAGCGGGGCTAACAGCGAGCCCGCCGACAGGAAAAGCACCAGAAGGAAACCCAGACCTCCTTTCACGAGAAGAGAGCGCTTAATGCCGAGATTGCCGACCGTTCGGGTGAGGTATTTGTCTTTCACGCCGGACAGGGTCGGACCGAGGCGCGCATGATCTTTGCGCGGTGCTCCAGGTCGGCCGACTTCATCTGCACCGCCAGCGCGAACCCCAAGCAAAAGCGAAAACACCCGGGGGTTCGCGCGATCTGAATTTCGCTCTTCAGGAGGTCATAAATCGAGCAAGCAGCTTGAGCCTAGCAGGACCCTCGCTCAACTCGGGCAGGGAAGAAGATAGGGATTTGAGGGAAGGCGAGTTCGGTAGGCAGATGCAGGCTGTCGGAGCGAAGGCCGCGCTTGGCCTGATGGGATGACCCCAAGCCGGCGGGCGGAGCGGGCTGAGGAAGTCCAGGTCTGCGGCGCCAGAGCCATGCGGTCGCCTTGGGGACGGGCTCTCCAGCACCGGCAAGCCTGCCCTACGCCACGCCTTGGCGTAATACCCGATTCGGTTAGTTCGTCACCGAACGGGGACGCCGCCCGGCCCTCCAGCAAAGGGCGTTTGCGGCCCTCACGACCCCGCCGTCCACGGCCACCACGACCCAGTCCATGCCGCCATTTTGCGCAACCGGCTTGAACAGCCGCACCCCAAAGCAGGACCTGGATCCCTTGCCGCAGGGCGGCCTCATACCGTCGCAAGCCCTCCGGTTCGCCGTAGCCGATCGTTGCTGGGCGAGACCAAGCGATCGGGCCTGATCGCGGCACGGGAAAGGGAACCCGTGTGCTGAAGATGTGCTGAAGATGTGCTGAAGGAGCTTAAGGAGCTTGGGGTTCTCTACACCCGCATACCCTGCATCCGGCAGCACGGTTCGGGTCAGGTCCGGAATACTCAAACACTGTCGGGCTCTTTCTGTTGTCATCAGACAACCCTTGCGGGGTTGGTGGAAGGGGTCCTCACCTCACCACGGTGAGGCGACCCGCATTGAAATTTGGGACACTATAGCCCCCCGTTTCTGTAGAGTGTAGCCATGCTGCGCATCCTGGGCGGCCTCGAGCTCGAAGCCATCCCCTTCAACCGCACCAAGCCCCTGCTGCTGCTGGCCTACCTAGAGCCTGCTAGAGCCTGCTAGGAAGCCATGCGTAAACCATCCAGAACTTTCGGTAAAAGCA
>PSMF01000096.1:0-13014 GCA_040290005.1 Meiothermus sp. | reverse complement strand
AGTGCCCCAGCCCGCTCGAGGTGAGGCCAAGCCTTAACCGGTTCTACCGTGTCTAGGTAGAGCCTCGAGAGGCCCAGCAGGGCGCGATCCACCCCGGCGCTCAGGGCCCGGGCGTAGACTTCTTCAGCCTCGGCATAGCGTCCGGCCTGGCGCAACCCCTCGGCGTGCAAATACCACAGCCCCGGACGCGCGGAGAACACCGGCTCCGGCAAGCGCTCGAGCATCGCCAGCACGGTGTAGGTCAGCCCTTGTGCGAGCCACTCTTCGCCCTGCGCGAGCACTAGGTCGGCGGCGTAGCCGACCCGCTGGGCCTCGAGCAGATGCCCTGCCGCCCGCACGCCCTGGCCTTTGGCCAAAGCTTCCTCAGCAGCTTGGGTCAACAAGCCCCGCACCTCGGCGGCCTCCAGCGGGCTCATCAGGGCCTGGCGCACCAGCGGGTGAAAGCGCAGCCCGCCCTCCACCCCTTCGAGCAACAGATCGTTGGCGTAGGGTTCCAGGGTGGCGAATGCGGCTTCATCCGCAGACACCTCGCCCAAGACGCTGGCCTTGGCCGCCAGTTGCTGCACCTCGAGCGGCAAGTCGAAGGTCAGGTAGACCAGCAGCCCCGCCGGGTCGGGGTGAGCGTAGAAGGCTTCCTCGGGCCGTGCCCCGCGCCCCATCGCCCGCAACAGCAAGCGCAAGCCGAGCGGCCAACCCCGAACCAGGCTGTGGGCCTGCTCGACCTCGAAGGCCGGGAGCTGGGGGGTCAGGGCGGCGGCCAGCTCGAGGGCCTCCGCCGCGTCGAAGGCCAGCTCACGCTCGCCCAGCACCTGGCCCAGCACCTCCCAGGGGGCCGCCCGCCGGGTCAGCACTGCGGTCTGTAAATTGGGAACCTGCGTCAGCATCCGCAGCAGGGTCAGGTTCTCGCGGCTGGCGGCCTTTTGAGCCTCGTCGAGCACCAGGGTCTGCCGGGAAGGGAGGTCGTCGGCGAGGGCCTCGAGCAACCCCTCCCCGGCTCGAGCCCAGGCTCCCAGCGCCGCCTCCACCCCCGCCAGGCGCTCGCCAAGCCGCCCGCGGTAGGCTTCGACCAGATGCCAGCCGAGCACCACCGGGTCGCGGCAATCCTCGCCCAAGGCCACCCAGGTTGCAGGCCAGGAGGCCATCAGGGTGGACTTGCCGTAACCGGCCCCCGCCGCCAGCACCAGCACCGGGCTCTGGGCGAAGCCCTGGCGCAAGCGCTGCAAGGGGCGCTCGCGGCGGACTTCTCGGGCAGTGCGCGGAGGCAGCAGGCGGTTTTTGGGCACACGATAGGGCACTGAATTGAGTGTATCGCGCCGTACGGCCTCTCGTCGCTGCGTTCCGCGAAAATACGCCTCGAGCCGATACCTCAGAGCCTAAGCACTGGGGTTCCACGCCTTTGTAACAACTCTGTAACAGCTGCCCGGTACACTTTGCACATCAAACTTTGGGTTTGGCTATGGCGTACCTCCAGGGCTTAGGGGTCTATTTACCGGTTCCACGCATGACCAGCGGCGAAATCGCTGCCGCCAGTGGGCTGCCGGAGTGGGTGGTGCGGGATAAACTCGGCATTCACCAAAAGCCGGTTCCAGGCCCTGACGACCATTCGGCCCACATGGGCGGTTGGGCTGCGCAGAAAGCCCTGGATGAAGCTGGTATAGATGGCGAGGATATAGATGTGGTGATCAGCATCACCGACGAGCACAAGGAATACCCGGTTTGGAGCAGCGCCCCCCTCATCGCGCAGATGGTAGGTGCGGAAGGGGCTTGGGCTGTTGACCTCAACCAGAAGTGCGCCAGCTTTATCACTGCGCTGGCGGTGGCCGAGGGGCTATTCGCAGCTCGTTCCAAGGTCAACACCATCCTGGTCGCGGGGGGTTACCGCAACGGCGATTTGATTGATTACCAAGACGAGAACGTACGCTTCATGTACGATCTGGCAGCGGGAGGTGGGGCCGCCGTGCTAGGCCGCAATGGGCCTGGGCTAAAGCTGCTCTCGACCTGGCTCAAGACCGACCCGGCGCTGGCCGAGAGCGTGCGGGTTCCGGTGGGCGGAACCGCCCAACCGCTCACTTCCGACAATCTTGACGCTTACAAACTGCGGGTGGCCGAGCCCGAGTTGATGAAGACGCGGCTCGAGGCCACATCCATGCCGGGCTTTCTGGAAGTTATCGGTAGAGCGCTGGAGGACGCGGGGTACGCCGCCGCCGACCTCGACTATTTGGCCCTGCTGCACATGAAACCCTCGGCACACAAGGCAGTGCTAGGCAGGCTCGGGCTCCGCGAAAACCAGAGCACGTATCTCGCAGAGTACGGTCACCTGGGCCAGCTCGACCCCATCCTCTCGCTCCGACTCGCCGAAGAGGCCGGAAAAATCGGCCCTGGCAGCCTGATCGCCCTCGCTGCCGCCGGGGTGGGCTACCACTGGGGTGCGGCGGTGCTGCGCTGGGAGGGAGCCTGATGGAACTCAACGCCAACTGGCTTTCGCGCTTCGCGGAATATCATCCGCAGCGCCCGGCGGTGTTCTGGCGCGGCGGGTGGGTGAGCTACCGCGAGCTGTATGCGCGGAGCCTGCGGGCCGCCGAATCGCTGGCCGGGCTGGGAATCGGCCACGGCGACCGGGTGGGGGTCTTAAGCCTCAATCATTTGGGCTACCTCGAGTTGCTCTTCGCCGCGCCTTTGCTGGGCTTTGTCCCCACCCTGTTTAACCACCGCTTGAGCGGGGCCGAGCTGAAGGAGATGCTTGAGTACACCCGTCCCAGAGCGCTTTTTTACGGTGAAGATTGCGCTGCGCAGGCCGCGAGCTTGTATTCAGGGGCGCAGCCCCTCGAGGCCCTGCAAACCCTTCCGGTGGGTGAGCTTCCGGGTTATGAACCCGAGTTGGGGAACACCGCGCTCATCCTCTTCACCGGGGGCACCACCGGCCTGCCCAAAGGGGCCATGATCTCCTATCGTCAGCAGCTCGTCAACGCTATGCAGACCTGCAGCGCTTGGGGCTTGCGCCCCGAGGACCGCCACATCGTATCCACGCCGATGTTCCACGCCGGGGTGAACGCCTTGTGCATCCCCCTGCTGTACGCGGGCGGAGCGGTGCTGATTCAGGAGCGGTTCGACCCTGGCGAGTACCTGTACTGGCTCGAGGAACACCAGGCGAGCCTCTTGTTCCTGGTTCCCACCATGTACCAGATGCTCTGCGCCTACCCCAGCTTCGACCGAACCGACTTCTCCGGCGCGCGCTGGGCCATCTCCGGCGGCGCTCCCTGCCCCGCTCCAGTGCGGGAGAGCTTCAGAGCCGAGGGCGTCCGCTTCAAACAAGGATACGGCCTCACCGAGTGTGGGGTGAACTGCTTCACCCTAGACCTCGCCGAAGCCGGAGAGCACCCCGAATCGGTGGGCCGCCCGATGCCGCACCTCTGGGCCAAGCTGGTGGACAGCCGCGGAGCCGAGGCGCAGGACGAGGGCGAGCTATGGCTGAGCGGGCCAACTGTGATGTCCGGGTACTTCGAGCGCCCGGAGGACACCGCCAAAAGCCTGGTGCAGCGCGAAGGGCGAACCTGGCTCAAGACCGGCGACCTGGCCCGGCGCGACGCTGACGGGCGGTACTTCATCGTGGGGCGGGCCAAGGAGATGTTCATCTCCGGCGGTGAGAATGTCTACCCAGTCGAACTCGAGCGCGCCCTCTACGACCACCCCGCCGTGTCCGAGTGCGCGGTGGTGGGGGTTCCCGATGCCCGGTGGGGTGAGGTCGGGATGGCTTTCATCGTGCTCAAGAGCCCGGTGAGCCAGGAGGAGCTTCGCGGCTTTCTCAAAGCGCGGCTGGCCGGGTACAAAGTGCCCAAACATTGGGTGTTCCTCGACGAGCTGCCCAAAAGCGGCCCTGGCAAAATCCTCAAGACCGAGCTGGTCGCGCGTTTCGGGGGTCAGCGTGCCTAAGGTCGCGGTCAGCAAGACGGAACTCTTTTATCAGATTGACGAGCCTGTAGGGACGCAAGGCTTTGCGCCCTCAACAGATCAGCCTACCCTTGTTCTCGCTAACGGCATCTTCCAGCGGGTCGAAGCCTGGGAACCCTTGATGCCATACCTGGAGGGCTTCCGCGTGCTGCGCTACGACATGCGCGGGCAGGGGCGCTCGGGCGTGCCTAAAGGAACCTATACCCCGGAACTCCACGCCGACGACCTCGAGGCCCTCCTGCAGGCGCTCAACATCGAAATCTATCACCTCCTTGGCCTCTCCAACGGCGGGGTGGTGGCTCAGGTCTACGCCTCGAGGCGGCCCCCAGGCTTGCACACCCTCATCCTGCTCTGCACCACCTCCCGGATTGACCCGCTGATTCGCGCCAAGGTCGAAAGCTGGCAACAGGCGCTCGAGTGGGGGAAAACCAAGGGGCGGCTCAAGATCGCGCTGCCGTGGATCTGGGGCCGGGCCTACCTGGAGGCCCACCCCGAACTGCTGACCCCCCAGGCGCTCGAGCAGATGTTCACGATTGCCCCCACCGAGGAGGCCCAGAAGAACCTGCTGGCTGGCTTCTTCACGCTCACCGACCTGCGGCCCGCCATCCGCAACATCGACGCCCCGACGCTGGTGCTTTCGGGGGAGGAGGATTTGCTGTTTCCGCCCATCTATAGCGAAGAAATCGCTCAGGCCATCCCCGGTGCGCGGCACCAGGTATTGCTCAAAGCTGCTCACGCCGCGGCGGTCGAAGTTCCTGAGCTTTTGGCTCGAGCGGTTCGAGAATTCCTGGAGGTGAAGGGGTGAGGTTCAACGTAGGCGACTCAGCCAGCTACAGCCAGACCATCAGCGAGGCGAACATCGCGATGTTCATCGGCGCGGTGGGCGACACCAACCCCCTGCACGTGAACGCCGAGTACGCCAAGAGGAGCCGTTTCGGCGCACGGATCGCCCAGGGCATCCTGGTTGCCGGGCTGATCTCCACCGCTATCGGGACCAAGCTTCCCGGCCCCGGCGCGGTGTATCTGGGCCAGAGCCTGAAGTTTCTCAAACCCACCCACATCGGCGATACCGTTACCGCGACGGTGACGGTCAAGGCCATCCGCGAGGATAAGCCTATCCTGACGTTGGAAACGGTGTGTACCAATCAGCGGGGAGAACGGGTGCTCGAGGGTGAAGCTACCGTGCTGTACGAGGAAGTTATCTAAGGAGGCAGGCTATGAAGCAAGTTCTGGTTGGCTGTTTGGCACTGCTGGGCCTGGCGCTGGC
Source organism: Meiothermus sp. (assembly GCA_040290005.1). Lineage (GTDB taxonomy): Bacteria > Deinococcota > Deinococci > Deinococcales > Thermaceae > Meiothermus. Next base: position 7,799 of record PSMF01000096.1, on the reverse strand, counting down.
CCAGACTACGGTACGGGTGGGCATCCTGCTGCCCCTCTCAGGGGTTTCTTCAGTCTCGGGGAAGGCCGCTCTCAACGGCATCCAGCTCGCCACCGACCAGGTGAATGCCGGGAGCAAGGTGAGGCTCGAGCTGATCACCGCCGACGACGGCACCGACCCGGCCAAGGCCGTTCCTGCCCTGACCAAGCTGATGACCGTGGACAAGGTAGACCTCGTGATCGGAGGGCTGGCTTCCGGCGTGACCTTCGCCCTCTCCGGCCCGGTCAAACAATACAAACCGCTGTTCCTCTGCATCGGCGCAGCCAGTTCAGTGGTGGAGGGAGCCTTCAGCGATTATCCCCAATTCTTCCACTATCACCCCTGGGACTATCACAACGTCGCTGCAGCCCTGGATTTCTTCAAGTACCTCTACGATCAAGGTGCCCGTAAGGTGGCGGTGCTTTACGAGGACGGCCCCTTTGGCTCGGCGGGGATCAAGACCTATCAAGACCAGCTCCAGAAGGCAGGCTACGCCGTCCAAGCCGAGCCCTTCAAAACCGGCTCAGGTAACTTCACCGCCGTCCTGACCCGCTTCAAAGCCTTCAAACCGGACATCCTGTACTGGATTGGCTACGACGTGGATGCGCTGCCCCTCTCCACCCAGGTGCGGCAAGTCGGCTTAGCTCCCAAGCTGGTCTACGGGGCTCCGCCCTCCTGGCCGCTGGGCTACGACAAAAATCCGCTTTCCAACGACGTGGTGGGGATGAGCGCCTGGCTGCCCTCGGTCTCCAACCCGGAGAGCCGCAAGTTCGCCAGGGCCTATCAAAAGAAGTACGGCGAGATGACCGAGGAATACATGGCCCCGATGGGCTATACCATCGTGATGAGCCTGGCCAAAGCAGTAGAGGCCGCAGGGAGTGCCGACAAGGATAAGATCGCCGAGGCCCTGGTCAAGACCAAGATGGACACCCCATTTGGCCCCCTGAGTTTTAAACCCTCCGACACCGGCAAAACCCAGTACCAGGGGTTCGACTCGAGCATCTGGTTTCAGTTCCAATACCTCGGGGGAACCCGCCGCCCGGTGTTTCCCAACAACGTCGCCGCCCGCCCCCTGCGCTACCCAGGCAATTATTAGCTGAGCCCAGAGTTCGCTGTGGAGAAACCGCCTGGCGACCCGGCCAAGCTGAGCCTCCCTCACCCCCACCCATCAAGCGCGGGGAGCTAACGGATACACCCACCGCGATGCCTATGGAACTTCTCCTGCAAACCCTTCTCAACGGTGTGCTGGCAGCTGGGGTCTATGCCCTGGTCGCCAGCGGGCTGGCCCTGGCGGTGGGGGTGGTAGGGATCGTCAATTTCGCCCACGGCGAGTTTCTGATGATCGGGGCCTTCGTCAGCTATCTGCTCTTCGCCGCCAGAGGCATAGACCCATGGATAGGCCTAGGGGTCGCGGCGGTAGCGGTGTTTTTGGTTGGAGCTATCGCCTACTATGGCCTGATCCGGCCTGTGCTCAGTGCCCCCGAACTCAACCAGATGCTCCTGACCTTCGGGCTCTCGGTACTGCTGCAAAACCTGGCTCTGCTGCTGTTCGGAGCCGATACGCGCGTGGTGAGCCCGCCCTACCAGGGCACTACCCTCAGCCTGGGCGGGCTTTCGTTCGGGGTTGTGCCGTTCGCGGCTTTCGGGCTGTCCGTGCTGATTTTGCTCGGGCTTTATTGGTTTCTAGGGCGCACCCGCATGGGCTTCGCGGTACGGGCAGTAGCCCAGAACCGGCTGGCACCGGGGCTTTTGGGGATCGAGACCCAGTGGGTCTACTTGCTGGCCTTCGGGCTCTCGGCGGCGCTGGCGGGGATAGCCGGGGCGATGCTCTCGGTGATGCTTTACGCCTCGCCCACGGTGGGATTCGCCTACACCCTCAAAGCCTTCGCCATCGTGGTGATGGCCGGGCTGGGCAATTTGCGGGGGGTGCTGTGGGCTGCCTTAATTCTGGCCTTGGCCGAGGCGCTGGTGAGCACCTATGTGCCGGGCGGCGGGGGCTGGGTGGAGGCGGTGTTTTTCTTGGTGATCTTCGGGGTGTTGATTTGGCGCAGTTGGAGGCGAGTGTGAGGCTGGTTTTTGTAATCCTAGGGTTGGTTTTGGTTTTCCCCACCCTCCCGCTAGGCCGCTGGCAAGCTTTCACATTGGATACAGCTCAGTTCGCTTTTATCATCACCGCCCTGGCCCTCTCCTGGGACTTGCTGGCGAGAACCGGCCAACTTTCACTGGCACACGGGGCCTTTTTCGGGCTGGGAGCTTACGCCGCCGGGATCAGTGCACCCCAGTTCGGCACGGTTCCCGCTCTGTTGCTCGGGGCGGCGGTAGCGGCCTGCTCGAGCCTCCTCCTGGGCCTTGCCACCCTGCGTTTGCAGGGCATCTACTTCGCCATCGCCACGCTGGCGTTTAGCGAGGTGATGCGGACATTGGTGCTCAAGGCCGGGTTCACCGGGGGCGCGACGGGCCTGCCGGTCTCCCCGGCATTTGGCGGAACCTGGGCCTTGGGCGGATATTATCTGGCTGCCGCCGTGCTAATTTTGAGCGTCCTGACCAGCCTGGGGGTGGGGCGCAGCCGCCTCAGCTACGCCCAAGCTGCCTCACGGCAGGGCGAGGCGGTGGCGCGGGTGCTGGGGGTTCCGGTGGTGCGGGTCAAGCTGGTCTCGTTTCTGCTCTCGAGCGCCCTGGCCGGGCTCGCGGGCGGGGTCTATGCTATGAAGACCCTGTTCCTCTCCCCCTACGATGCCCTCTCGCTGGAGCGGGCGGTGGAAGCCCTAGTGATCCCCATCTTCGGCGGGCTCTACACCACGCTCGGGCCGCTGCTGGGCGGGCTGCTGCTGGTGGCCCTGGAGACCTGGCTGCGGCTGGAGATCAAAGACGGCTACCTGGTGGTCTACGGGCTAATTCTGATTCTGGCGATCCTGTTCATGCCCAGGGGATTGGTAGAGCTCTTCAGGGCTCGAGGCAAAGCTCCGGCCAAGCCCGTGCGGGAGGAGCCGCGTGCTTAAGCTCAGCGGGGTTTCCAAAACCTTCGGGGGACTGAAAGCCGTGCAGGGGGTGAGCCTCGAGGTGCGGCAGGGGGAAATCCTGGCGGTGATCGGGCCCAACGGGGCAGGCAAGAGCACCCTGCTCAACCTGATCTCCGGCCTGTTGACCCCGGACAGCGGCAGCATCGAGTTCTTGGGTGCAGACCTGACCCGCGCGGCCCCGGAAGTGCGGGCCTGGCGCGGGCTGGGGCGGGCGTTTCAGATCGTGCAGCCCTTCCCCGAGATGAACGTACGGGAAAACCTGATGGTGGGAGCTTTGTACGGCAAGCCGGGGACCTCGTTCGGGCGGGCGAATGAGGTGGTAGACAGGGCGCTCGAGCTGACCGGGTTACGGCCAAAGGCCGAGCACCCGGCGGGCGAACTCTCGCTCTTGGAAGACAAGCGCCTCGAGCTGGCCCGTGCCCTGGCGACCCAGCCCAAGCTGCTGCTTTTGGACGAGGTGATGGCCGGGCTACGCCCCGCCGAGGCTCAGGAAGCCGTAGTTCTGGTTAGAATCATTCGAGAGAGTGGGGTGAGCGTCCTCTTCATCGAGCACCTGATGCCGGTGGTGCGGGCCTTGGCCGATCGGGTGGTGGTGATGGACTACGGGCAAGTCATCGCCCAAGGCTCGTATGCCGAGGTCGCGGGGAACACTAAGGTTCGCGAGGCGTATCTGGGGAGGAACGCGTGAGGCTCTGCGTGAGCGAACTGACTGCGGGGTACGCCAAAGCTCAAGTTTTATTTGGGCTGAGCCTCGAGGTGGCCGAGGGCGAGTTGGTGGCTCTGCTGGGGGCCAACGGGGCGGGCAAGACCACCGCCCTGCGCACGGTCTCCGGTTTAATGCGAGCTTGGGGCGGGAGCGTCCGGCTAGACGGGCAGGACTTAGCCGGTGTATCGGCGGCCCGGCGGGCCAAACTCGGCCTCGGGCACGTCCCTGAAGGCCGCCAGCTCTTCCCGCTGATGACGGTGGAGGAAAACCTTTTGCTGGGCGCGGCGTTTCTGGCCTGGGAGGGTCGGGCAGCGGGGCTGGAACACGTGTATTCGCTGTTCCCCCGGCTGAACGAGCGCTATAAACAGCTGGCCGGAACCCTCTCCGGCGGCGAGCAGCAGATGCTGGCGATTGGCCGGGCCTTGATGGGCCGCCCCCGCATCCTGATGGTGGACGAGCCGAGCCTGGGGCTCTCGCCCAGGCTGGCCGAGGAGGTCTTGCAAACCCTGGCGCGGGTCCGGGCGGAGGGCATGGGCGTGCTGCTGATCGAGCAGAACGTGACGCTGTCGCTCGAGGTGGCCGACCGGGGATATGTAGTCGAGCACGGCAGGGTGGTCCTCTCCGGCACGGCGGCGGAGCTGTCGCGCAACCCCCAGGTACAAAGGGTGTACCTGGCTCTATAGATTCGCGCCCTGGAAGGCGGTCTCTTCAACAAATGGGGTCTGGGGTGAGAGTCCCCCACCAGACCGCGTTAGGGGTTGGTGGGGGTGGTTGACCGAGAATCCGGCAGCTTATCCCCGGGCTTCAGGCCTGGGGATAAGCCGCCCAGGTTCTGGAGCTAGATAGCTGCGGGGGGTATAATTGTTTTGTGGGGCGGCAGTTCAGGTCCAACCGCAATGTCAATCACCCCACGCCCCGCCACGCCGTGGGGAGAACGTCAAGGAAGGTTTACCGTTCTGAACCTGGCATCGTAGACACTAAGGAGAAGCCATGGGCTCTATTCCCACCCTGCCCGGCATTACCTCGAGGATGGTCCAAACCCCCCGGCTGAACATCCACGTCCTGAGCAGCGGTCCCGACACCGGTGTCCCGGTGCTCCTGATCCACGGTAACGCTTCTTCGGCGACCTTCTGGGAGGAGACCATGCTGGCTCTCCCGCCGCAATACCAGGCCATAGCCCCCGACCTGCGCGGCTACGGCGACACCGAGGACAAGTTGGTGGAGGCCACGCGCGGCTACTTTGACTGGGTGGACGACCTGGTGGGCCTAATGGACGCGCTGGACATCGGTCAATTCCACGTCGCCGGTCACTCCTTGGGCGGCGGCGTGGTCTATAGCCTCATCGCTGAGACACCCGAGCGAGTTTGGAGTGCGGGGCTCTTCGCCCCGGCCTCACCCTACGGCTTTGGCGGCACGAAAGGGTTGGACGGAACCCCCTGTTATCCCGACTTCGCTGGTTCGGGCGCCGGCATCGTCAGCCCCGAGTTTGCCCGGCTGATCGGCGAGGGCTACCGGGGAACCGAGTTCCAGTCCTCGCCCCGAACGGTGATGAACGCCTTCTACTGGAAGCCGCCCTTCGTCCCGGCCAGGGAGGAGGAACTGCTTTCAGGCGTCCTGTCCGAGAAGATCGGCCCCCAAAAGTACCCGGGCGATTCGGTGCCCTCAGACAACTGGCCCGGGGTGGCGCCGGGCCAGTTTGGCCCAGCCAACGCTATTTCACCGAAATACGTCAGGGACACAGTAGAACGGTTTCTCTCGGTAGACCCAAAGCCGCCTATCCTGTGGGTGCGTGGCTCGAACGACCAGATCGTCTCGGACCACAGCCTCTTCGACCTGGGGACGCTGGGCGCTGCCGGAGTTGTGCCGGGCTGGCCAGGGACCGAGGTTTTCCCCTCCCAGCCAATGGTTGGGCAGACTCGGGCGGTACTCGAGCACTATGGCAACTTCGCCGAGCATGTCCTCTCGGACACCGGCCACTCCCCGCAGATCGAGCGGCCTGAGCGGGTAGACCCGCTCTTCCATGCGCACTTAGCGTTAGCTCAGCGCTGAAGTTAGGCGAGCGCGGCCTCGAGGTAGGAGGTGCAGGGTTGTCAAAGGAGCGTCTCCACGTCTAGCCCAAGCGGGGCTTACTGTACGGACGCCTTGCGCTGGGCCTTTTGATGGTACATTCGGGCATCCGCCAGAGCACATATGGCTTCAGGGGCGGCTTCGTCTGCTCGGGCATAACCTACGCTGAACGCAAACCCCTGTAGCGCCGCTTCTAGCTTTTCCCGAGCCTCCTCGGGGAGCAGCACGGTAAACTCATCGCCACCGATTCGGAAGGCCTCCAAGTTTTCCCGGCGAGATACCCGGTACAACGCACGGCCAAAGCTGCGGAGCAGCCGGTCTCCGGCTACGTGCCCTTGTTGGTCATTAACTGTTTTTAAACCGTCCAGATCTATGAGGCCGAGCAGCCAGCCCGGCAGCAGACCTCGTTTGAGGCGGCGTTCAAAAGCCATCCGGTTAGCCAGGCCGGTCAGCCAGTCGGTGCGAGCCTGGCGCTCGAGTTCCTCTCGGTAGCCTGCGGCACTCAAGGCGGCGAAGAGGTGTTCCATAAACAGGGCAGCCAGCCGAAGCTCATGGGGATTGTCCAGACGGAAGTGTTCCAAGAGAAGATAGCAGGGTCGGGGCGGCCCGGGGTAGTAGAGGCCATACCCTTTGGGACCTCGCCCCCGCTCAGGCCAACCCCGCGCTCGATTAAGCGGCAGTACCCGCAAGCGTGTGTCATCGAAAACGTGCGGTACCTGGGCCGCCGCCTGCTCGAGCACCTCCTCAAACCCCAGTCCCGGCCACCTCACCGCACCCTCGTGCACGGTAAGCAGCCGAAGCAGGAAGACTTCAAAACTCACAAGGAATCTAGGGGAATGTTCATGAGATCGGTCCAGGCGTTGACCATGTGGAACAGCGCCACCGTGGCCACCGCCTCCGCGATCTCACCTGGGCTGAGGTCCCCCTCCAGCAGCTTGATTAATCCGGGGTCGCGGGGATCACGGGCAGCGGCTTGAGCAAAGCCCAGCAGCAACGCGGTTTTGGCGGGCAGACCTTGAGGTGGTGTTCCTTGCGAGAGGGCCTCGAGCAAGGGTTGCTCAAGACCTTGCGCCATCAGGGCGTGCAGGTGTACCCCTTTGGCGTAGGGGGAACGATTTTCGTGCGAAACCACCACCCCCATCATCTCCTTGGTGGTCCGGGGCAGTTGCCCGCGCAAGACTATGTGCCGAAAGGCCTTCCACAAGGCGGTCTGGGCTTCGGGTGCCCCAGCCGCGTAGGCGAAGATGTTCGGCACCATACCGAAGCCCAGTTCAGTCTCGATCTCCTGTCGGATAGGGTTCATATCCTCATTGTAGGAACGAAGATCTACGGGGAAGTGACCAGAAACCGTTACTGACCCCCTCGGTCAAGGAACTCTCCGCCCTGTCCTTCGCCTCGGACGGTCATAATGGCATATCCTGCTGGGGCCTCCCAGGGTCGGGAACCCACCTGGCCGTGGGGTTGGGCATCAGCGTCTACATGAACCACCCACGACCAACCGCATTCGCGGTATGGTCGGGGTTTCGCAGTTCGGCGGGGCTAGACTGCGGCCCCTCCCTGCCCCCTGGTTCCCAGGGATAGATTCCCTTCGGGACGGAGCAGGCTCCGTACACCCGGGGATAGATTCCCTTCGGGACGGGCAGGTGCCCGTGCGCCCAAGGGTCTAAGGCCCAGCGCAGCATCACCTGCGCTGCCGCCTGGTCGCGGGGCATCCCGCACCCGCAGGGGCAGCTATGCAGACGCTGGGCAAGGGGTTTCTTCTCCTGGCGCCAGCAGGTTGGGCAGGTCTGCGAGGGCTTGATCCTGGGGGTGGGCACCACCCCGCTACGCGGCGAAAGAAGCGCATCCACCAGCCGCGTACCAGCCTCCTCCGCTTTGTACGCCAGCTTCTGCAGGATGCCCCGCATCCCCTTGAGACCGGCTTTTCCGCTTCCGCCCTGGGCCGACATCGGCTTGACCCGCAAGGTCTCGGTGGCGATGAGCCCGTA
>PSMF01000095.1:0-13125 GCA_040290005.1 Meiothermus sp. | reverse complement strand
GCCTTAGGAGAAGCGCCATAGCGCGGGGCCTAGCGCGACTTCACTTCGCTAAGCAGCGTTCCTTGAGCCCCTGCAAGAGCCCGTCGCAGTTTTCCTTCATCAGCTTGAGGACCAGCTTTTGCAGGATGCCGCCGAAGATGGGGATGTTGAGTTCGTACTCGAGGTCGAGCGTGACCTTTGTGCCATCCCCCTCGGGTCTGAAGTTCCACGCGCCTTGGTATTTGTCGAAGTCACCCTGGGAGCTGGAAAAGGTGTTGCGCAGCTCGTCGTCAAACCACACCTCGTCTTCGACCCAGTGGACCTTTTTGCCCATTGCCACGGCCACCCAGTCGGATTTAGAGTGGTTGCCATCCACTTCCAGCACCTTCAAACTCTCGACATCTTTGAGGTAGGGTTTGAGGCCCTCTAAGTCTTTGGCCGCGGCGTAAACCTCGGCGGGGGGTTTGGGGATGAAGAGTTCAGATTGAACGATAGGCATACGGGGAATAGTTTACCGTCAACCGCTCACGGTTTCCCGCAAGGTCAAAGGCGACGCCCGCTGTTGCAGTGAAATGGCTTTTTCTGGCGCCATGCAGCTTAAGTGCTGAACGAATATCGGCGGATTGATGAGCGGTCGTACCGCACCAATACCCAAACCCCACATTGCGTGGAGGCAAATGCAGTCGAGGTCAGCGGCGAACGCTTAACGCTCGCTGACCCCTCGATGACATTTACGCATCTTGGCCTATATACTTAGGCCAGTTTTCACCTTAATTGCTGTTATCCTGGGTGGATTGTTTTGGAGGAAGACACGTGAACGCAAGGGCCATCGTGGTAACTTCCGGTAAAGGTGGGGTCGGCAAGACTACCACCACCGCCAACGTGGGGGCCGCCCTCGCCAAGCTCGGCGAGAAGGTCGCGGTGATTGACGTGGACGTGGGGCTGCGCAACCTCGACGTGGTGATGGGTTTAGAGGGCCGCGTGGTCTACGACCTGATTGACGTGATCGAGGGCCGCTGCAAGCTGCGCCAGGCGCTGATTCGGGATAAGCGTCTGGAAGGGCTCACCCTGCTTCCCGCCTCGCAGACCCGCGATAAAGAAGCCCTGGACCCCGAGAAGTTCCGCGCGACGGTGAAAACCCTGCTCAGCGAAGAGGGCTTTGACCGGGTGCTGATTGACTCGCCTGCAGGCATCGAAAAAGGCTTCCAGACCGCCGCCACCCCCGCCGAAGGTGCGCTGGTGGTGGTGAACCCGGAGGTCTCCTCGGTGCGCGACGCGGACCGGATCATCGGGATGCTCGAGGCCAAGGACGTGCGCGAGAACTACCTGGTCATCAACCGTCTGCGGCCCAAGATGGTGGCGAAGGGCGACATGCTCTCGGTGGACGACGTGATCGAGATTCTCGGCTCCAAGCCCATTGGCATCGTGCCGGAGGACGAGGGGGTGTTGATCTCCTCCAACAAGGGCGAGCCCTTGGTTCTCAGCAACGGCTCGGCGGCGGGCAAAGCCTTCCTGGAAATCGCCCAGCGCATCCGGGGTGAGGAAGTTCCGCTGGTGACCCCCACCGAGTCTGCAGGGTTTATGGGAGCGCTGCGCCGATTGTTCGGAGGTCGCTCATGAGCTGGTGGCCCTTTAGCGGAAAAAGCAGCAAGGACAAGCTGAAAGACCGCCTCAAGGTGGTCCTGGCCTATGACCGCGCCCACCTCTCCCCCGGCCTGGTGGACAGCCTCAAAAAAGACCTGCTGGACGTGCTCAAGCGCTACTTCCCGGAGGAAGAGGGCTTGGAGATTCATGTCGAGACGATTGACGACAAGATGAAGTTGCAGGCGGATGTACCGATACGGCAATAAGATATTTACCGTTTACGGTTGACCGTTGACCGCAACTACAACGTCTAACCCTCTCGCTCATCTCATTGCCTTTGACTTTGCGGTAAACGGTGAATCGTCAACGGTAAACGTTTTAGCATCCCCCATCACCCCCACTTTCCAACAGACGTGTTAGCGTAAAAACATGGTCGAGCGGGTTTATCTGGCTAAACCTCGAGGCTTCTGCGCGGGCGTGGTGATGGCGATTGAGGCGGTGGAGAAGGCGGCCAGAGAACTCAAGGACGAGGGTGAGCTGGTGGTGTATCACGCCATCGTGCATAACGACGTGGTGGTGAGTCGGCTCGAGCAAGAGCACGGGGTGCACTTCGTCGAGGACTTGTCCGAGGTCGAGAAGCTGCGTGGGGAACGCAAGCTGGCGGATACGGTGGTGTTCAGCGCGCACGGCATCCCGCCCGAGCTGCGCGGGGAGGCCGCCGGGCGCAACCTGTATCAGATTGACGCCACCTGCCCCCTTGTCACCAAGGTCCATACCGAGGCCAAAAGGTACACCAAGGAGGGCTACACCATCCTGCTGATCGGGGATTCTGCCGAACACCAGGAAATCAAGGGGACGAGGGGTGAAGCTCCCGAAAACACCATTTTGGTCGCGGTCCATACCCACGTAGGCCGCGACCCACGCCTCGCTGACCCCCACACCGTAGAAATCCCCAATCCCGAAAAGCTCGTGGTGCTCACCCAGACGACACTCTCCGTTGATGACACCCTGGCGACGGTGGAAATCCTCAAAAAGCGCTTTCCCAATCTCGTCGTGCCCAGCCGCGACGATCTCTGTTACGCAACAAAAAACCGCCAGGACGCGGTGAAGAAAATTGCCCCAAACGTTGACCTATTTCTCGTGCTCACTAGCCTGAAATCCTCGAACGGGATGCGGCTTTTGGAACTCGCCAAGAGCCTCGTGGGCCGCGCCGAGCGCATCAACGTTGTAGAAGAGATAAAGCCGGAGTGGCTCGAGAACGTCCGCTCCGTCGGCATCACCTCTGCCGCGTCCACACCGGATGATTTGGTGCAGGCCGTGGTTGCGTATTTCAAAACACTCAACCCAAACCTCCAGGTCATCGAAGAAGGCGAATGGGAAAACATCGAGTTCCGCGAGCCGCGTCGAATTTCCCCGCAGGAGTTCAAATCCAAACCCGTTCTCGGGTGATATTCTGGTTGTTTGTAAGGACGCACCGCGGTGCGTCCGCGCCGCGCGATGCTTAAAGACCCGACCACCACAAACCCTTTGTCCGTCGCACCGATGATGGATTGGACGGATCGTCATTTTCGCTATCTGCTGCGGCAAATCACCCAGAAAACCCTGCTCTACACCGAGATGGTGGTGGACCAATCCATCCTGCGTGGGAACAAGCCCAAGCTGCTCGACTTCAACCCGGTGGAACACCCCATCGTGCTGCAACTCGGCGGTAGCACACCGCATACCTTGGCGGAAGCCTCGAGCATCGGTGAAGCCTGGGGCTACGACGAGATCAACCTGAACCTGGGCTGTCCTTCCGAGCGCGTCCAGGGCGGGGGTTTCGGAGCTTGTTTGATGAAAGAGCCCGATTTAGTTGCTGAGTGCATGGCCGCGATGCGCGAGGCCGTGAAAATCCCCGTCACCGCCAAGCACCGGCTGGGCGTGGACGACCTCGAGACCTATCCCCTCCTCTGCCAGTTCGTCGAAAAGCTGGCAAATGTCGGGATCGAGACCTTCATCGTCCATGCGCGGAAGGCCCTTCTTAAGGGCCTCTCCCCCGCCGAAAATCGCACTGTTCCGCCGCTGCGCTACGAGTGGGTGTATCAGCTCAAGCGGGATTTCCCGCATCTAAACATCGTTTTGAACGGCGGGATAAAGACCCTGGGGGACGCACAATCACACCTCACCCACCTCGACGGGGTGATGCTCGGGCGGGCTGTGTACGAAGACCCCTTCGTGCTCGCCGAGGCGGACAAGCAGTTTTACGGTTTGAACCGCGCAGTGACAAGGCTCGAGGTCGCCCAGGCCATGATCGCCTACGCCGAAGCCCAGAAGGAGCTTGGAGTGCCGCTGTGGGCGGTGGCGCGGCATACCCTCAACCTGTTCAAAGGGCAACCGGGCGGCAAGCTCTGGCGGCGGGCCTTGTCCAAACGGGCCAACCGGCGTGGGGCCAGCGTGGAAGTGTTACAGGAGGCGCTGGGGGCCGTCGGGGATGGACAGATTACAGCCATCGGCACTCCCAAACTTAATGCATCCGTTACCGGCGTAACCTGTTAATTCCCCATTTACCTCCGAGGTCTAGGCTCCCTACGTCGGAGGAAACTATGCGGAGAAACTGGAAGCTATTTCTAAGCACTGCCGGACTGCTGGCCCTCGCCGGGTGCGGGGGTTTGAGCAGCACAACCACCCCCGCAAGCACCGCGCTGAGCGTGGCGGGCACGGTGAGCGGGAGCAAAAGCCTGATGATCCTCAACGGGCAGCCGGTGGACCTGAGCGGGGCCAGCGTCACCGTAGACGACGAGCCCGGCTCGGCGGACGATGTTAAGCCCGGCGTGGAAATCTCCGGCGACGGCGACGACGACGGCGGCAGGATACGGATGCGCCACGTGGACGTGCGCTGGCGGGCCAAAGGCACCGTGGACGCGGTGGATGTCACCAAAAACACCGTGGACGTGGTGGGCTTGCGGGCCAGCATCGGCACCTCCACCCTGATGTTCAAGGAGAACGCCGACGGCAGTGAGACCGCGATCACCCTCGCCGACATCCAGAAGGGCGATTACGTCAAGGTGGCGGGATTGCCCCAAAGCGACGACTCGATTAAGGCCACACGCCTCGAGGTGAAGACCGAAGACAACCCGACCAAGACGGTGCTCGGCGTGGTGGCCCGCACCCTCGACTCCGGCGCAAAAACCTTCACCTACGGCCTCCAAACCTACACCGTGGATTACAACAAAGCCGAGGTCAAGGGAACTCCCGCCAGCGACGTATTCGTGCGGGTCAAGGGGACGCGCTCTGGGACGACGATCCAGGCCGATAAGGTCGTGGCTAAGGGCGAAGACAAGAAACCCAACGGGCAGCGTATCGAGCTCGAGGGTATGGTGAGCGATCTAGACATCGACAAGCAGACCTTTGGCGTCCAGGGTTATACGGTGAGCTACGGCAAGGCCAAGGTTGAAGGCACGCTGGCCAACGATGCTCGAGTCGAGGTGAAGGGCAACATCACCGGAGACAAGACCGTGGATGCGGTGAAGGTCGAGGTGAAGGGCGCTGACGGCGAAGGCGGCGGCGGACACGGCGGGGATGCGGGTGAGCTCGAGGGCAAAATCGCCAACTTTAGCGCTAGCGCCCAGACCCTGCAAATCAACGGCATCAGCGTGGGCGTCACCCCCTCAACCAAGTACGAAATGGGCGACGCCGAGATCAGCGCCGACACCTTCTGGGGCACGGGCCGCAACGGGAGTTTTGCCGAGGCCAAGGGAAAAGTCTCCGGGAGCGGTATGGTGGCTGATAAGATCGAGCTGAAGTAGCGTGAGAATCCTTCTGGTCGAAGACGAAGCCGGACTGGCAGGGCCTTTGGTGGCCCTGCTCCGGCGCGAGCGTTACGAGGTGCGCTGGGCCAACGATCTGCGCTCGGCCCGGCAGGCTTTTCTCGAGGCCGAACCCGACTTGCTGGCCCTGGACGTGATGCTCCCGGAGAGCGAGGAGGCCGGGTTCATCTTTGCCCACGAGGTGCGCGGCAGCGGCTACGACGGCTCGATCCTCTTCCTCACCGCCCGCGACGCCATCGAGGACCGGGTGCAGGGGTTGGACCTGGGGGCCGACGACTACCTGATCAAGCCATTCTCACTGGAGGAGTTTTTGGCGCGGGTACGGGCCTTACTCCGCCGGGGCGGGGCCAGCCGGGGCAAGATTTTGCAGCGCGGGCCGCTCCAGCTCGACTTCTCGCGGCGGGTGGTGCGCTGGCAGGGGCGGGAGGTGAGCCTCTCGGAGAAGGAGTTCGCCCTGCTCGAGCGGCTGGCGCTGCACCCCGAGCGGATATTCCCGGTAGAAGAACTCTTGGAAAAGCTCTTCCCCGAGGCCGACTCAGGGCACCGGATTCTACGGGTTTATGTCCACCGGCTGCGGGGAAAGCTGGGTTCAGAAGTGATCAACACCCTGCCGGGGGGCTACACTTTAGGGGTGTAAAGGCATCGGGGCGGTTGAAGATGACCCAGCCCACCGAACAGGCTCCTTTCAATAGCCCTCGCCCATCCTGGGGCAGGCGATTTTTGGTGGGCGGATTCCGCAACCGCCTGCTGTTCAGCCTGCTGGCGGTGGTGCTGCTCACTACCGTTCTGGTGGGGGGGCTGGCGTACTGGCGTTTCCAGATCAGCCTCGACCGCTCGCTGCGCGAAGACCTGGGGAGCTACACCGCCACGGTTGCCAAGGCGGTGGTGGTGGGTGAGGAAGGGGTCTCGCTCGAGCCCGACCGCCTCTCCACCCTGCCCGAATGGGGACGTAGCCGCTTCCGGGTGGTGCGGGGCGAACAGGTCTTTGCCGAGATCGGCGGGCGCTTCCCGGAAAACCGCTCCGGCTGGCTCAGCGTGACCCGCCCGCTCGGCGGAGGTTTCGTACTGGAAGGGGCCCTCGACCCGCAAGACCGGCGGGAAGCGCTCCGCACCTTTCTCCAAACCGAGTTGCTGGCGCTGCCGCTCTCGCTGGGTCTGGCCCTGATCGTGGCCTACCTGCTTTTTGGCCGCCTGATGCGCCCGGTACACGCCCTCACCGAGGCCACCCACGCCCTGGCCCAGCAGCGCTTCCCGGCCCCCCTGCCCATCCCCCCCGGCGATGACGAGCTGTCCGACTTGGCACGCAGCTTTAACCGCATGAGCAAGGCAGTACAGGGGTTTTTAGAGCGCGAGCGCAGCTTCTCCCGCTACACCTCGCACGAGCTGCGCACCCCGCTGGCGACCCTGCGGGCCCAGATCGAGGCCCTCGAGGCGGGGCTCTTCCCCAGCGAACAGACCCTCCCGGTCATCAAGGAAAGCCTGACCCGGCTCGAGCGGCTCCTGGCCGGGCTGATCGCCCTCACCCGCAGCCCCCAATGTGAGCCGAGCGCGGTGCGTTGCGGCACGGTGCTGGCGCTAGCACTGGAGGGTCTACCCACAGCTTGGCGCGAGCGGGTGCGGGTCAGCGGCGACTTGGACGCGGCCTTTTGCGGTTACGAAGAACCGGTTCAACAGGCCGTGAGCAACCTGCTCTCCAACGCCCTCAAGTTCAGCCAGAAGGACGTGGCACTCCAAGTACAGGATGGGGCGCAAATTAGGATCACCGTACTGGACGAGGGGCCCGGCGTGCCCGAAGAGACCCTGACGAAGCTGGGTAACCCCTTCTTCCGGCTACAGCCCAAAACCGAGGGGTTGGGGTTAGGGCTGGCCCTGGTGCGCCACGTGGCGCAGATGGTGGGGGGGCAGCTCGAGTTTGCCAACCGCGCGGGCGGCGGCCTCGAGGCCCGGCTGAGCCTGCCCAAGGCCGAGGGGGTGCGCCATGTGGCTTAGGGCGCTGATCGTCCTCAGCCTATTGCTGGGCGGGCTCACCGCTTCGGTCTCCTGGAGCACCGCCCTGGCCGACCACGGCTCGGGCGGCGGGGACGGCGACGATGACCACAGCGGCGGTGGCGACCACAGAGGAGGCGGCAAAGGCGGCGGGGACGATCATAGCGGGGGCAAAGGTGGGGGCGACGACCACGGCGATAAGGGCGGAGGAAAGAGCAGCGATAACAAAGGCTCCGGCAAGGGTGGGTCAGGCTCCTCCCTAAGCGGGACCTCCAATAAATCGGGCGACACCCGTAGCTACTACGGCCAGGTCACGCTGAACGCCTCGGGGCAGGTGCTGTGCGGCAACACCCTGGTGCAGAGCAGCTCGCCTTGGCTCAAGCTGGCTGCACCGGGGATGTGGCTCGAGGCCAGCGGGACCTGGGACGGCGAGACCTTTGTCGCCAGCGCGGTTACCCTGCGTGTACCCCAGGACTGGGCCTACTACCAAGGCCCCGGAAGCCTGATCGGGGCCAAGGGGTATCCCTATGCCTCAGCGTGGTTGAACCGTACCCCCGGCACGTTTCTGTCGCTAAAAGCTGCCCTGGACACTGGGAGCGCGGTGCGGCTGGTGGCCTATTACGACGGCCTCAAGCTGCGGGCAGTGCCCGCCACCTTCCCGCCCCCGCCCGCCGGGCTCAAACCCGGCTGGGTCGAACTCACCGGCACGGTGGGCAACCGCGGGCTGGTCTGGAGTTCGGGGCGGAGTTTCCCCTAAGCTTTGCAGGCTAAGTATTTCTGCACCTTCTCCAAAGGCACCTGCCACTGCACCTCGGAGATATAGGGCCTGAAGCCGAGCTGGGTGTTGATTCGGAGCATCGGCACGTTGGAGTTGGCGTTGCCAGTGCGTACTCTCTTTACCTCTGGGCGCTCCCGCTGCACCTTGTCCAACATCGCCGCTTTGAGCCAGCCGCCGAGCCTGCGCCCGCGAAACTCCGGTAGCACGCCGGTCCCGCCCTGGCGCAAAATCTCCGGGCGGCTGGGATTCCAGAAAACCTCGCTGTACCCGGCCAAGCGCCCGCTCCGGCGCTCCCGCGCATAGATCACCCAGCGCTCGGTGTTGGCTGCCAGCATGGGCTTTTCCCAGGCCCGGAGCTTCTCCGGGGTGATGCGGAAGTCCTCGACCTGGAGGTTCTCTCGGGGTTCGGTGTTGGCCGCGACCTCGATCATCTGCGCGATGGCCCCCAGTTCCGCCTCGGGGAAGGGGCCTTCCCACAAGCCCAACTCGAACTCCTCAACCGGCGCCTCATCCAGCCAGCGCCGGAGCAGGGCGGGGTCGAGGTCGCTCAGCAGGAGCTGGTTGGTGTGGGCCTCGAGGCCCCGCTCCGCCCCCAGGCGCTCCACAAACGCTTGGCCTGCGGGAACCCGGGCGTTGGTATCGGTCAAGAGCAAGGTGCGCTCGGCCTGCGCGGCCATCTTGGCGACCTCGGTGAGGAGCCGGGTGCCCAGCCCCTGGCGGCGCAGTTCGGGAAGCACCGAGATGCCAAAACCCACCAAATGACGGTTCTCCGGGGCATCCTCGAACCCGCACCCGGCGTGGGCTATGATCCGGCTGCGCTCTGGGTTCCAGACAATCCAGTCGCGGGTTACCACAAAACTCGGCTGGCTCTGCCAGCGGGTCAGCCGCTCCTCGTGGGGGATGGGCGGGTCTTCGGGCATCGCCTCGGCCCTCAACCGGTCTAAACACTCGTTGAGCGCCCGGTACTCCTCCGGACGGGCTGCACGTAAATTGATGGGCTCAGGGCTAAACCCCACCATGCCTCCATAGTAACCGACCCGGGCAAAACCCCTCTAGTGCCGTAACAAAAAGTAGGCCACCGCGATCACGATCAGCCACACCCACCAGCGGTTCCCCCACCCCGCCCAGGCCGGACGCGGCAAGGGGTTAGGGTCCAACCCGACTTCATTGGGCCCCTCCGACCCAGGGCGGTCCCGGCGGGAGCGGCTGGGAGGGCGCATCTGGAGGCGCTGGGCTCGTTTGACGTGGTGGACCGACTTGCTCAGGTCGCCCTTTTTGCGGTAGGCCGCGCCGAGGTTGTGGTGGGCCATGGCGTAATCCGGGTTGAGGTGCAAGACCTCCTGATACGCGCTGATCGCCGCCTCGAGTTGGCCCTCCTCCTGGAGCAGGTTGGCGAGGTTGGTCTTGGCCCGGAAGTGGCCTTTATCGCGCTCCAAAACCTGTTCAAACGCCGCCTTAGCCCCTTCACGGTCCCCCCTGCGCACCCGCAGCAAACCCAGGCTGCACCAGGCTTCCGCGCCCAAGTGAGGGTCGTCGAGATAGGGCGTGATGGCCACCTCGTCCTCACCGCTGAAGGCTTCTAGGGCGGCCTGGACATGGTAGGGCTCGAGATAAGGCTTTAGCAAATCGCCGTCTTGGGTCAAAACCTTGCGGGCCCTGGCGTACTCCTTGGACCGCAGCCAGTCGCGCAGCTCGAGCAAAACCGCCAGCCCGTCCGCGTCGCCCGGCTCGCCGGTGAGCAGCCGCGCCCTGGCCTCGTCGTAGTGTCCGGTCTTGATGAGGTCGTTCACCTTAGGACTTACTGTACCGCGACGGGGAGGTAAGCAATGAGCGATGAGTCGTGAGCTAAAACAGGCAGATAGTTGATAGCTAAAAGACCTTCTATCCAGAACAGGGATTCTCAAGCATTGATTTCGCCGTCTTAGACAAGAGCTTGTTTTTAGCTATCGGCTATAGGCAGCTTTGCCTTAGCTCATCGCTAGCCGCTAATTTGCCGGTACAGTTCAGCATATTCCTTCGCCGGAGCCTCCCACGAAAAATCGGTCCTCATGCCGTTGTGGGCGACACCCAGCCGGTCAGGGTGTTTCAAGAACTCCTCCACCCCCCACAGCAGGCCCGTGGCATCGGCGTACTCAAACAAAAAGCCGGTCTCCCAGTGCCGCACGGTGTCTTTCAGGCCACCCACCGCCCGCACGATGGGCGGCGTGCCGTAGCGCATCGAGATCATCTGGGCCAGACCGCAGGGCTCGAAGCGCGAGGGCATCAAAAAGCCGTCGCAACCGGCATAGATACGGTGAGCCAGGGCTTCGTTGTAGCCCTGCGCGTAGGCCACCCGGCCCGCCTGGTGGGCGGCTATCCAGGAGAAGGTGCGCTCCAAGTTGGGCTCGCCGCTTCCCAACAGCACCAAGTTCAGGCCACGCTCCAAAATGCCCTGCAAGGCGTCGGCGATCAGGTCTATGCCCTTCTGGTGGGCGAACCTCGAGACCACCCCCAGCGTCAGGCGGTCTTCCAGGCCAAACTCCCGCAGCAAGGCGGCGCGAATCTCGGCCTTGGGACGCAAATCCTGGACGGTGTAATGCTGCGGCAGATAGCGGTCTGAGGCCGGGTTCCAGTATTCGGTGTCCAGCCCGTTGAGGATGCCCCGCAGCTTGTAGCTCTGCTCGCGCAGCACCCCGTCCAGACCGTCACCAAAATAGGGCGAGCGGATTTCGTCGGCGTAGCTAGGCGAAACGGTGGTGACCGAATCACTGTTCACGATCCCGCACTTCATCAGGTTGACGACGCCGTTGTGCTCCAAACCGCTGCCGTAGTACGTCTCACCCGGAAGCCGCGTCCAGGCGTAGAAATCCTGCGAACCCCACACCCCCTGGTAGGCCAGGTTGTGGATGGTGTAGACGGTGCGGCCCCCAAACCAGCCCAGGTTGCGCAACAGCGGCAGCAGCGCGGCCTGCCAGTCGTGGGCGTGGACCACGTCGTAGTCGCGGACCAACTCGGCGGCAGCCAGCGAGAACCGCACAAAGCGGCGGAAATCGTCGTCGTAGCCGTAGGGGCGCTCCCTAGCAAAATCGGGCAGCCCCACCAGCACGTAGCGCACCCCGCCGTGCTCCAAGTGTCCCAGCCCGACCTGCTCAGCACGGCCCTCGAAGCCGAAATAACTCTCGCCCACGTAATAGCCTTGAATCCCCGAATACCAAGGCAAGAAGATGGTGGGCTCCATCCCGAGCTTCTTGAGGGCTTGCGGCAGGCTGCCCACCACGTCGGCGAGGCCACCGACCTTGGCGAAGGGGAAGGCTTCGGAGGCTACAAAGGCGATTTTCATAGGCGTTGACCGCTCCCAGTTTACCGTTCACCTTGCACGGCTTCATCAGGCGCTTCGCTCTCGAGCCAAACCCCGTCCGGGAGCAGGATCCCTCGAGCCCTATTAATTGCCCCCTGGTCGGGATACACGTAAGTCCAAACCTGTACCGTTGGAGTTTCATCGAAGCCGTGGTGCTCCAGCGTCCCCCCCAGATGCGCTTCGGCGGGGATGCGCAGGTATTCCCTCCCCTCATCCTCGAGCACATCCAACGCCTCTAACGCCGTTTCTAAGTCGGCGAACCACTGCACCTCGCCCCAGACCCGTCCCTCACCCCGAGCCATCGCGGGATAGCTGTAGGGTAGCCGCTCGCGCCTGGGGATATGGAAAAGCTGGAAGCCCCCCAGCCAGCCCCGCTCCGAACGCAGCCAACCGGCCCGCTGGGAAACGGGGAAATTGCGCTCGCCTTGTTTTAGCGTTCCGTACACGAATACTGCTGCTGGCACTTCGTCCATACCAAGAACAGCTTACTTGAAGGGCGTTTTTTGCACCTCGAGCCGCACCGTCCGGGCGGGCTTGGAGACGGTGTTGGCGTTCGGGTAAGGCTGGACATCCAGTAGGCGTAGATAATAGCTGCCCAGATGACCGGTGTTCTTCGGGTCAGGTGCCGCGCTGAGGGTCAGCTCGAGGGCCCCCAGCGATTTTCCCTTCTCGCTGAGGCCAAGCCTAACCTTGGCCTCCCCCGCCACGATACAGGTCACCCCTTTGGGGCAGCGCGAGTCTTGGATGCCGAGAACGCGCACAGTCAGGTTGCCCGAATCTAAAGAAGCTTTTTGACCTATCAGCAGGCTGAAGGGCTGAGCGAGCGGAATCCACGTTGGCGCAGCCGATGCGACCAAACTTATGCCCAGGGAGATGAGTACATACCAACGAACCATAAGCCTATTACAGATTACCCTCCGCCAAACCTCGTGAGCCTCGAGGCAAGAAAGCCTAAGGCTACAACTTGGCGATGTACAAGCTTACGGTAGCTGAGGCCCACACGTTCTACGTGGATATAGAGCAGTGGCTGGTGCATAACCAAACAACGAAGTATCTAACAGATACTTCGGTTCTGGTTGCAGCCCCAAAGGGGGATGCCAATGCCCCAGCTCTTTTGAAAGATAATTACATCACTAGTGGTGTCTTGAACGATTTCCTGGATGTCAAAACTTCTGCACAGAGACAAGCACTTAAGCCGAGGTACTTAAGTGGCGTTGTTCAATGTCCTTAAGACCGAGTTGCAATGCCCCTACTGCAACTATCAGGGCGAATTCGATATTGAGTTCCGCTTTGGTGTAGTTGATATGGATTCATATCGCTTGGGAGAAGAGTTGATTTGGACCGGCGCTCGGGCCAGTGTGCCTAAAACCCGCCCCATCCTCCAAAAATGGTGTGGGGAAGGATATGCAGAGTGCCCTAAGTGTCATCGAGACTTTTGGGTGTGTATTTCGGTTGAAGATAACGTCTTAAGGTCAGTTGCGGTAAACATACCAAGGCCCGGTTTGATCACTGAACCTCAATGACCAGCAAAATTCCTAAATTGTAAGGAGGGAACGATGCAATTTTCACAATCACCACAGTCGCTTAAACTATGGTAATTACGCCGTTTAGGGGTTGACAAGTAGGCTGGCATAAAGAAAAAGGGACGGTTGTAT
>PSMF01000094.1:0-13350 GCA_040290005.1 Meiothermus sp. | reverse complement strand
TACAGCCTATCTTGACAAACTGTGGCAAGGGATATATTTTACTGACACGAGTTACTAGCACGTGTTAGTTGTGGAGCTGGCAGTCCTGGAGGGCTGTGTGCTCAGGAGGTTAGGCATGGAATCAGCCCCAGGTTCAGACCGCCGCCTCGTCTCCACGGGAACGCCCCGATGGATACGCCAAATCTTCAACCGTGAAAGCCTCACCGGCTGGCTGTTTATCCTTCCTGCCTTGGTCGGCTTCATCCTGTTTTACCTGCTACCTTCGATCCGGGCCTTTCAAATCAGCTTTACCGACTGGAACCTGTTGCGCCCGCCGAGGCCGGTGGGGCTGGAGAACTACCAAAACCTCTTCACCGACCCCAACTTCTGGCACGCGCTGGGGCTCACCGGGCTCTACGTGCTCTATAACATCCCCTTGCAGACGGTGTTGGCGCTGCTCCTGGCGGTGCTGATGGACCGGTTGGTGCGCTCGATGTTCGTGCGGGCGGTGATTATCCTGCCGTATCTGCTCTCCTCGGTGGTGGTCGCGCTAATCTTCCTCTGGCTCCTCAACCCCTCACTGGGGTACGTCAACTTCGTGCTCGAGCACTTAGGCCTGCGCCGCCAGCCCTTCTTCGGCTCGCCCGACCAAGCCCTGCCCACGGTGGCAGCGGTGAACATCTGGAAGCACATGGGGGTGAACGCCTTGCTGTTCTACGCGGGGATGCAGGGCATTCCGAAAAGCCTCTACGAAGCCGCCTCGATTGACGGGGCCAGCGAGGGGACTATGTTCTGGAAAATCACCCTGCCGCTCCTGCGCCCGGTGACGGTGTTCATCCTGGTGACGAGCATCATCGGTTCGTTCCAGATTTTCGACACGGTGGCGGTGGCGACGGGCGGGGGGCCTGCCTACTCGACACGGGTGATCGTCTGGTACATCTACGAGAACGCCTTCCAGTTCTTCAAGATGGGCTACGCCACGGCGATGTCGGTGGTCTTGTTCATCATCCTGGTGATCTTCACGCTGGTCCAAATGCGGCTTTTCCGGGCTAACCAGTCCGATTTGGCTTAGCAAGCATCTCGACCTTAGGAGGTAGGAAGTGGTTAGCACGATGGTTCAGAGTCAAAGCGGAGAGGTGCGCCGGTGGACGGTGGGGCGGGTGCTGGCCTGGGTGGCGCTGGGCATCTTAATCTTCATCACCCTATTTCCCTTGTGGATCATGGTCAAAACCGCCCTCACCTTCCCCAAGGACATGTTCGAGGGAGCCTCCTCGCTCCTCCCCTCTAACCCCACCCTGCTCAACTTCCGCCGGGTGCTGGGGCTTATCAGCCCTGAAGAAAACCTCGCTCTGGGCGGGGTCGCCAACATCAACTTCGCAGTGGCGCTGCGGAACTCTCTGTTGTTCACCGGGACCATCGTGGTGCTGCAAACCTTCTTCAGCGCGATGGCTGCCTACGCCTTCGCCCGGCTGCACTTTCCGGGCCGGAACCTGCTGTTTTTTCTGTTCCTGAGCGCCACCATGATTCCGGGCGCGGTGCTCTTCATCCCCAACTTCATCCTGATCAAAAACCTCGGCTGGCTCAACACCTTCCAGGGGATGGTGGCGCCCTTCGTGCTGATGACCCCCTTCGCGGTGTTCTTCCTGCGGCAGTTTTTCTTATCTATTCCGAAGGAGCTCGAGGAAGCCGCCCACTTAGACGGGGCCACGCCCTTCCAGATTTTCTGGAAGGTGATCCTCCCGATCAGCCGCACTCCCTTGGCGACGCTGGGCATTCTCACCACCATCGGGAGCTGGAACGAGTTTTTCTGGCCCTGGATCGTGAGCAAGGACCCCAACATGCAGCTCATCACCGTCGCCCTCAAAAGCTTCCAGACCCAAACCCCGCAAGGGTCGCCGGACTGGACCGGACTCATGGCAGCTACCTTCCTGGCGGTGATACCGGTGGTGCTCCTGCTAGTGCTGCTGGGACGGCAGGTGGTGGAATCGCTGCAATTCAGCGGGATCAAATAGGAGGAAAAGGCGCGAAAATCGGCAAACTCGACCTTCGGCGATTTAGAACCCTCTTTAGGAGGAACACATGATTAAACCCCTTGTTGGTGCTGTAGCCTTAGCCGCCCTGGCCTCACCGGCCCTGGCCCAGACCGAGATCACCTACTGGCTGTGGGACTCCAACCAGCAACCCGCCTACCAAGCCTGCGCCGCCGCCTTCTCCAAGGCCAACCCCGACATCAAGGTCAAGATCGAGCAGAAGGGCTGGGACGACTACTGGACCGCCGTCACCACCGGCTTCGTCTCTGGGACGGCCCCCGATGTTTTCACCAACCACCTCGCCAAATACCCCGAGTTCGCCAAGAACGAGCAGATCATGGACCTCACCCCCATGATCAAGAAGGATAACGTTGCCACCAACGTCTACTACCCCGGCCTCTACGAGCTGTGGGGACGCGAGGGCAAGCAGTACGGGCTGCCCAAAGACTGGGACACGGTTGCCATCGTCTATAACAAGAAGATGCTCAAGGATGCCGGTGTCACCGAGGCCCAGATCAAAAACTGGACCTGGAACCCCAAGGATGGCGGGAGCTTCGGCCAAATCATGGCGAAGCTCTCGGTAGACAAGAGCGGCAACCGGGGCAACAGCCCCAAGTTTGACCCCAAGAACGTGGCGACCTACGGCCTGGTGATCGGCAGCTCGGGCGGGGCCTACGGCCAGACCGAGTGGAGCTGGCTGGCCGTGCCCAACGGCTTCAAGTACAACGACGGCCCCTGGAGCACCAAGTTCTACTACGACGACCCCAAGTTCGTCGAGGCCATCCAGTGGCTGGCCGACCAGAGCCTCAAAAAAGGCTACCTGCTGCCGGTTTCTGACGTGGCCCGCGTGGGTGGGAACTCTCTGTTCCTCTCGGGCAAGGCCGCGATGTACCCCGACGGCTCCTGGATGATCAAATACTACAAGGACAACGCCAAGTTCGACTTTGGCTTCGCCCCTCTGCCCATCGGCCCCGGTGGACGCAAGAGCATGTTCAACGGGTTGGCCGACTCGATCTGGGTGGGGACCAAGCACCCCGAGGAAGCCTGGAAGTGGGTCAAGTTCCTGGGTTCCCCGGCCTGCCAGAACATCGTGGGGAACTACGCGGTGGTGTTCCCGGCGATTAAGTCCGGCGTGACCGCCGCCCTTGCCGTCCACAAGAAGAACGGGCTGGATGTCACCGCCTTCACCAACCAGGCCAACCTCAAGGGCGGGACCTTCCTGTTCCCCATCGCCGACAACGCCTCGCAGGTCAGCAGCATCATGAGCGCCGCGATGGATAGCATCTTTTTGGGCAAAGCCACCGCTGCCGACGCCCTCAAGGATGCCAACGCCAAGGTGAACGCCTTGTTCGGCAAGTAAGACCCTTTGGGGGCGGGCTGGCGGTTTAGGGGCTGGCCCGTCCCCGCTCTCTGATTCACGTGCTAAACATGATTTTTGAAGATGAGATTTCAGGGTCCTGGACGTGAGCTTTATGGAGACCGGTACGTGGAGCCCTCGAGGGTCTATGCGAAATTTTCTGCTTGGGACAACCCTGCTGGTTTTGGGGAGCGGAGTAGCTGCGCCTGGGGCCCCTGAGGTTCCAGTCGCTGTCGCAAGCCGAAGGCTCGAGACGACAGCGTGCAGCGGAAGCTTTGTGGCTCGAGACTTGCCGCACCTCACCAGCAGCCGCCAACAACCCGCGCGGGGAACCGACGGCGATGGCTCGGGATTAGCCTTGGGCGACCTCGACAACGATGGCCTGATAGACATCGTGCTAGCCAACCAGAACGGCCCCGCCACGATTCTATGGAACCAGGGGCAGTTTCAGTTCCGCAAACAGGTTTTGGATGATTTACACACCAGGGCCGCCGCCATCGTAGACGTGGACGGTGACGGCTGGCCCGACCTGACCTTTACCCATAACATCGGCATTCCCAGCCTTTGGTACAACCAGCAGGGTAAAGGCTTCATCCCGAACGAGCTTCCCGGAGTTCGGTTCAAAGCCTACTCGCTGCTGTGGGCCGATTTGCAGGGGAAGGGTCGGCTCGACCTCGTGACCGCCTCCTACGACACCTTGCTCGACAGCGAACTCAAGACCGCTTTCCTCACCTCCGAGGGTGCGGGAGTCGTGCTGTATCGGCCTAGCCCGCAAGGTTACGTCCCTGAGCGGCTCGCCGACAAAGCGCAAGGGCTGGCAATCGCGGCGATGGATGTAAACGGCGATGGCAAGGCCGATTTGCTCGTAGGCAACGACTTTGAGACGCCGGATATGGTCTGGCTGCAAGGGCCGGGGGGCTGGAAGGCGGCTCAGCCCTTTCCACGCACCAGCAAAAACACCATGGGGTATAGCTTGGTGGACATCAACAACGACGGGGTTCCCGAGTTGTTTTCCACCGACATGAAGCCGGATTTCCGCGACCTCAAAACGCTCGCCCCCTGGATTCCGCTGATGCAAAAGGGTTACGAGAAGCTCACCCGCAGCGCGGTGCAGCGCCCGGAGAACATGTTGCAAATGCGTTCGGATACGGGCTTTTACAACGCAGCCTATACCTTAGGCATCGATGCCACCGGATGGAGCTGGTCAGCCAAGTTCGCCGACCTTGATAATGACGGCTTCGCCGACTTATACGCGGTCAACGGGATGATCAACCAGGACCTTTTCGGCTATCTGCCAAGGGCAGAGCTGGTTGAACAGAACGTGGTGTTTCGCAACGTGCGGGGCCAGCGGTTTGAACCTCGGCCCGATTGGAACTTAGGGTCCGTCCGCAGCGGGCGCGGCATGAGCATGGCCGACCTGGACAACGACGGGCGGGTGGACATCGTTGTCAACAACCTCAACACTCCGGCGCAGGTTTTCCAGAACCAACTTTGCAGTGGGAAAGCCGTAGAGGCCGAGCTGCGCTGGGCGGGCACGAAGAACATCCGTGCCCTCGGTGCTCAGGCCATTTTGCACACCGCCAAAGGCCAGCAGTGGCGGGAAGTCACCTCCACCAGCGGCTACTTGTCGGGGGATGCTTCCAGGCTCCACTTCGGCTTTCCAGCAGGGGAGAGCTTAGCGTCGGCATGGCTCGAGGTCATCTGGCCCGACGGCAAGCGCAGTACAGTGGGTAACCTGCAACCCCAAACCTTGCTCACCATCACCCGGCAGGAGGGATAATTTGGCACTCATAGGCTCCAAAACCAAGCTGGCGGAACTGCTGAGCTTCCGCACCCGGCGCGACTTGGCCCTGCTGTGTGGCGCGGTCGGGCTGGTGCTGGCGGGCGGCGCGGTCCTGGGTGCGGGGATGCCGGTCTGGGGCGGGACGCTGATGTTCCTGGGCAGCATCGCGGTACCGGTGGGGCTCAAGTGGTGGGACGACTTCACCCGGCTGGGTGCGGCGGCCTGCGTGCTCAGCGCGCTGCTGCTGCTGCAAGGCTTTCACTTTGTCGAGCACGGGACCCAGATGGTGCAGTACTACCTGCTCAACCTGCCCCCCGCCCAGTCGCAGGGCCTGATCTCCGCGCTCAACGTGGAATGGGTGCACTTCATCTGGAACGTGATTGTCTTGATCTGCACGGTCTTTCTGCTGCGGCGGGGGATGCGCGGGTTCTGGGGCTGGGCTTTGCTGGTGTGGACCACGGCCCACACCTTAGAGCACCTGTATCTGCTCGTACGCTACCTCGAGATCTCGAGCGAACTCGCCCGGCTGGGCCTTCCCGCCTACAGCGTCGCTCAGGTCCTGCCCGGTGTTCTAGGCCGCGACGGCTGGCTTGCCGAGAGCGGCATCTGTGGCCAGATTCCGGGGTTGACGACGCTGCCTAGGGTCGCCATCCACTTCGGCTGGAACCTGGGCGAGACCCTACTGCTGGTCGCCGCCGCCCACCGCAATCTCACCCGTCTGATGTACCATTTCCCAGCGAGAGAGGACAAGCGCTATGCCTAAAATCACCTTTATCGGAGCCGGAAGCACTGTTTTCGCCAAGAACCTCCTCACCGACATCCTGAGTTTTCCCGAACTCGGAAATTCGGAAATCCTCCTCTACGACATCAATCAGGAGCGGCTCGAGACCTCCCAAACCGTCGCCCACAAAATCGCCGAAGGCTACGGGGTCAAGCCCAAAATTGTTTCCACCACCGACCGCGAGAAGGCCCTCGAGGGGGCCGATTACGCCATCAACATGATTCAAGTCGGCGGTTATAAGCCCGGCACCGTGATTGATTTCGAAATTCCTAAAAAGTACGGCCTGCGCCAGACCATCGCCGATACGCTGGGGATCGGCGGGATCATGCGGGCGCTGCGGACGATTCCGGTGCTCCTGGAGATGAGCCACGACATGGAGCGGCTCTGCCCGGGCGTGCTGCACCTCAACTACGTCAACCCCATGGCGATGAACATGTGGGCGCTGCAAAAGGCCAGCCGCATCAACTCGGTGGGGCTGTGCCACAGCGTGCAGGGCACGGCGGCTGAGCTGTGCAAGGACATCGGTGTGCCGGTTGAGGAAGTTAACTACGTGGTGGCGGGCATTAACCACATGGCGTATTACTTGAAGCTCGAGCACGGCGGCGAGGATTTGTACCCGAAGATTCGGGCCTTTCTCGAGAGCGGCAAAACTGCCTACCGGGGGCACGGCCCGGTCAAGCTGGCCGACAAGGTGCGCTACGAGATGTTCCGGCGCTTGGGCTACTTTGTCACCGAGAGCAGCGAGCATCATGCTGAGTACGTGCCCTACTTCATCAAGCGCGACCGCCCGGACCTGATTGAGAAGTTTGAGATTCCCCTGGACGAGTACATCCGCCGCTGCGAGGTGCAGATTGCCGAGTGGGAGCGGGTGCGAGACCACTTGATCAAGGGGGACTTAGAGCTCAACCTCAAGCGCAGTGTGGAGTACGGCTCGGGCATCATCCACAGCATCGAAACCGGCACGCCGCGCGTGGTATACGGCAACGTGCGCAACTTTGGCCTGATTGACAACCTGCCTGAAGGCTGCTGCGTGGAGGTGCCCTGTCTGGTGGACAAAAACGGCCTCCAGCCCACCCACATCGGCACGATACCGCCGCAACTCGCCGCCTTGATGCAGACCAACATCAACGTGCAGGGCCTGACCGTCGAGGCGGTGCTCACCGGCAAACGCGAGCACGTCTACCACGCCGCAATGTTGGACCCGCACACGGCTGCCGAACTCGACCTGGACCAAATTTGGAGCCTGGTGGATGACCTCTTGGCCGCCCACGCCGACTGGATTCCCGAGGCCCTGCGCCGTGGCGAACCGACGCTTCAAAGTTAGAAGCTCAGGTCCAGCACAGCGAAATCATCCCCTTAGAGCTACGTTTGGACACGTGAACCCCGATGATAAGCAAACGCCGAGTCACCAGCTACCAGGTCGCTAAACGGGCGGGGGTCTCGAGGACTACGGTTTCTTTCGTCCTCAACGATGTGCCGGGCAGTAACATCAGCGAGGAGACGCGGCAGCGGGTGTTGCAGGCGGCGGAAGAACTGGGCTACGTGCCCAACGCCGCGGCTCGAAGCCTGGTGAGCGGGCAGTCGCTCACCATTGGGCTGGTGGTTTCGCAGGCCGAACACCTCCAGGTGGATGCCTTCATCCCGCAACTGCTCTATAGCATCAGCCACACCAGCCACCAGCACGGCTACCGGGTGCTTCTGGAAACCGTCGAGGACGTGTCCAAATCAGAAGCCTACTTAGAGCTGGTGCGCGGTCAGCGCATTGACGGGCTGATCGTGCTCAACCTGCGCTCCGATGATAGCCAGTTGCCCGGGCTGATCCACCGCAATTTTCCGGTGGTGCTGATCGGTTTTCGGGAATGGGCCGGTTTAGAATCCAAGACCTTCTCGGTGGAGACCGACGGCGTGGACGCGGGGATGCGGGCCACCCAGCACCTGATCGCGTTGGGCCACACCCGTATCGCCCACATCACCTTTTCGCCGGAGTACTACTACGCCACCCAGGACCGCCGCATGGGGTATCGCAAGGCCCTCGAGGCCGCCGGTCTGGAGTATGACCCGGCTTTGGTTAAGCTGGGCAACTATAGCGCTGCCAGTGGACACGAGGGCATGACTGAGCTGTTGCGCCACAAGCCTTATCCCACCGCGCTCTTTGCCGGGAACGACACGATTGCTTTGGGGGCGATGGCCGCCATCCACCAGAAGGGGCTACGCATCCCGGAGGACATCGCGGTGGTCGGCTACGACGACATCCCCACCGCGCCCTATATGGTCCCCCCCCTCACCACCGTGCAGGTCGCGCCGCTCGAGCAGGGCCGTATTGCCGTGGAGATGCTCTCCGGCCTGATGTCGGGCAAGCCTCCCCAGCAACACCACGTCCGGCTGGAAACCCCGCTCATCGTCCGAGAGTCCTGTGGGGCAAAGCGAAAAGCCGACTCCAATACGCGCCTCGCTAAGCGCTGATAACGGCGATTTAGTCAGCCCGCGCTTTGGGGAGACATGATTTATTCTGCCCGGACTCGAGCGCTAGACGGGTGAGGGCCTCGGTCGTATGGGACAAAAGTTTGGGGTTGCTGAAGTAATGGGAGCTTTAGCTCTTCCCCAAAACTGTGAGCCGTTCACTTGTACTTCCTTTCACAAAGAGGTACAAATGTCCTCAGGAGTCGGCGAGCGCCTGAGCAGGGTTAGGGCTGGCTCGGGGAGGACGGGATGTCCGAGAAACACGTGGTGGTATTAGGGGCTGGGTTTGCTGGTCTGAACGCGGTGCGGGTGGTCGCGAGGGAGCGGGGGGTTCGGGTCACACTGGTGGACCGCAACAACTATCACCTGTTCCAGCCGCTCTTATATCAGGTGGCCTCGGGGGGGCTGGAGTCTCCGCAGATCACCTTTCCGGTGCGGGCCTATCTGCGCCGCTACAAAAACGCCCGCTTTCTGATGGGGGCTGCCGAGGGGATTGACCCCGCCGCCAAAGTTTTGATCGTTGAGGGAAAGCCCGTGTCCTATGACTACCTGATCGTCGGCACAGGGACGCGGACAAATGATTTTGGCTTGCCGGGTGTAAGTGCTTATGGCTTCGGGATGAAGGGCCTCGAGGATGCCCTGCGCATCCGCGACCGTGTGCTCTCGGCGTGCGAGGAGGCCGTGCGCACCGCGGATGGCGCGCGGCGCAGGGCGCTCCTCACCTTCGTGATCGTGGGTGGCGGGCCGACCGGCGTGGAGCTAGCCGGAATCTTCAGCGAGCTGCGCCGCCACGTTATTCCGCGCGACTATCCCGAGCTGAATCTCGAGGAGGTCAAGGTCATCCTGGTCGAGAACAGCAGCCGCATCCTCGAGGCCTTTTCCCCCTCGTCCACCAACTATGCTCAGAAATACCTGGAGAACATGGGGGTCGAACTCCTGCTGGGCGAGCGGGTTACCGCGATCACGCCGGGCGGGGTGCAACTGGGGAGCGGGCGCTTCATTCCCACCTTTACGCCGATCTGGACGGCAGGTGTAACGGGGCAAACCTTGCCCGGTCTCACCACCGTGCGGGGCAACCGGGCGGAAACCACTCCCGCCCTGCACTTGCCCTCGGACCCCTCGATTTATGTCGCCGGGGACATGAACTTCTCCGAGTGGAAGGACGGCAAGCCGTACCCGCAGGTGGCGCAGCCCGCGATCCAGATGGGCACCTTGGCGGCCCGTAACATCCTGCGCGAGCTGCACGGGCAGGAAAAACTGCCCTTCCACTACTGGGATAAGGGCAACATGGCAACGCTGGGCCGCAACCACGCCATCGCCGAGATCGGCAAGCTGCACCTGAAGGGCTTTGCGGCCTGGTCGGCCTGGTTGGCGGTTCACCTGTACTATCTGATCGGTTTCCGCAACCGGGCACTGGTGCTCGCCAACTGGGCCTACAGCTACTTCACCTACGACTTCGCGGTGCGGGTGCTGCACGAGCGCAATATATTCCCCGAAGTCGTGCAGGAGAGCGTGAAGGAGCCGGTCAAGTCCTGAGCTCGAGCCCTGAAAACTCGTCGTAGGTGCGGCGCAGAAGGTCTTCGGGAATCGGGTGAATCACCAGATTGCCCACTCCCATCGGCACCACCCAGTTTAGGGCGGTGCCGAGCTTTTTCTTATCCCTTGCCAGGAACGGCACCAAATCATCCCATTCCAGCTTTGGCAGCGGGGGAGGGGAGAGCCAGGCTAGCAGCTTTTGCACCGCTGGAACCAAGTCCTCGCCGCCGTGGGCGCGTCCGAGCAGGGCCGCGAACAGTAATCCGTAAGCGACCGCCGCCCCGTGAGAAAGAGTGTGGTTGGTGGTGGCCTCGAGCGCGTGACCCAGCGTGTGCCCGAGGTTCAGCTTGCGGCGCTCGCCTTTTTCGGTGGGGTCGGCCTCCACGACCTTGATTTTGACTGCGACGGCTCGAGCGAGGTAGGACTCGAGGGTGGCGTATGTGGGGTGTCGGGGGTCGGGAAGAGCGAGCGACTCGACCTCGAGCAAAGCTTCGTCCCCGGCGATGATGCCGTGTTTGAAGGCTTCGACCAAGCCTTCTTTAAAGATTTGAGTGGGAAGGGTGCGGAGGGACTCGAGGTCGGCGTAAACTCCGTCTGGGGCGTAAAAAGCACCGACTAAGTTTTTGCCCTCGGGGAGATTGATTCCGGTTTTGTTTCCCACCGAGGCATCCACGATTGCCAATGTCGTCGTTGGGACGTTGATGAAGCGGATGCCACGCAGGTAACTCGCCGCCAGGAACCCGCCTAAATCGGTCAGTGTTCCGCCGCCCACCACGTAGAGCGTTGTATCGCGCGGCAGGGCATGTTGGGCCATCCACGATAGGGCTTTACCGTAGGTCTCGAGGGTCTTAGCTTCCTCACCGCCCCTAAGGGTCAGCGTCAATGAAATTTGTAAACGCTGGGCCAAGTCTAGGGCGAACCTCCCGAGGGCAGCGTCATAGATCAAAGCTTTAGGCCCATCCGCGCGGGGAATTTCCAAGCCGTAGCCGATGGCGATGGGGTAAGACGTGGGGTGTTCAATCTTCAGCTTCGTCGGCATAGTCCCACAGCTTCTCGATGATCTCGTCCACCACGTCGGGAACCCGCCGCCCGTCGGTGGAAACATGGATGGTGGCCTGGCGGTAGATGCCTTCGCGTTCTAAAAGCAGCTTCTGGATGCGCTCGAAGGCCAGTGTAGCCATGTCCTTGGTCTCGGTGGGGTCGGTGTTCTCGAGAATAGGTCGCTGCCCCGGACGGCGGCTGACCCGCTCGTGAATGGTCTCCGGGCTCGCCCACAGTGAAACTACCGGGCCCCGCCGCAACAACCGCTCGCGGTTCTCCGCGTTCACGAAGGTACCGCCACCGAGAGAGAGCACCAGAAAATCTTTATGGGTGAGTTCGGCCACCGCCTCGGCCTCGAGCTGGCGGAAGGTCCCCTCGCCCAAGTGCCGGAAGATGTCGGGGATTGAGAGCCCGGTCTCGCGCTCGATGTAGCGGTCTAGGTCTATAAAGTGCAGCATCAGCTCCCGCGCCAGTTCGCGCCCGATGCGGCTTTTGCCCACGCCCATGAACCCGGTGAGTGCGACCCAGGTGGTGGGGCGTTCAATTTCCAACATGGGAGAACCGTTGAGCGTTGACCGTTGACCGTTGGCCGAAGCGGCTTTGCCGCAGGTCACAGGTCACGAGTCGCACGTCAAAGACAGGGTTTTGGCCTGCAACCAACCGCGAGCAGTGGACCCGCAGGGTTCCCCGCTTTCGCCCGCCGACCTGAGACTTGAGACTTGCGACAATTACGGCGGTAAACGGTGAACCGTAAACGGTAAACATACCTTAATACGCTAACACATGGGCCTTATACCGCTCGACCCGCTCGACGATTTCGTCCAGGGTGTCGCCGCCGAACTTCTCTAAGTAAGCCTGGGCCAGCACAATACCGGTTAGAGCCTCCAAAATTACGCTGGCGGCGGGGACGGCGGTGGTGTCCGAACGCTCTCTGGCGGCATCGGCGGGCTCGTGGGTGACGACATCCACCGTGGGCAGTGGGGTCATCAGGGTGGCGATGGGTTTGAGCGCCGCTCGGACCACGAGTTCTTCGCCGGTGGTCATGCCGCCCTCGGTGCCGCCCGCGCGGTTGGTCTGGCGGTAATAGCCGCGCGAGGCCTCCCAGTAGATCGCGTCGTGAACCTCGGAGCCGTTTTTCATGGCGTTCTCGAAACCGCTACCGATCTCCACGCCCTTGACTGCCGGAATGCTCATCGCCATCTGCGCGATGCGCCCATCAATCTTTTGATCCCAGTGCATCTGCGAGCCAAGCCCCGGCACCAGGCCCTTAAATCGCGCCTCGATAACACCCCCGAGGGTGTTCCCAGCGGCTTTGGCGGCGTCTATCCGGCGGATCACCTCGGCCTCGGCTTGGGGGTCGGTCATCCGTACTGGGCTTTGTTCTACTTGTTCGACGAGATTCCAATCAAAGGGTTTCTCGCTCCACACCCCGGCCATGCCGGGCACGTAGGCCACGCTGCTCACGCCCAAGCATTTCAGCAGCTTGTGGGCAATTGCCCCCACCGCGACCCGCATGGCGGTCTCGCGGGCAGAGGCCCGCTCGAGCACGTCCCGCAAGTCCTTGTGGGCATACTTGATGCCCCCCGAGAGGTCGGCGTGGCCGGGGCGCGCGGCGGTGAGGGCCTTCTTGCGCGGCTCACCGCCGGGAGCGGGGTCCATGATTTCGGTCCAGTTGCGGTGGTCGGTGTTCTTGATCACCAGGGTGACCGGTGCACCGGTGGTACGCCCGGCCCGCACCCCACTGGCGAACTCCACCGTGTCGGTCTCAATCACCATCCGCCGCCCACGCCCGTAGCCGCCCTGTCGCTTCTTCAGCCAGGGGTTGATATCCTCAGAAGCCAGCGGAAGTTGGCTGGGCAGCCCCTCCACAATGCCGGTGAGTTGGGGGCCATGAGACTCCCCCGCGGTCAAAAAACGCATGAAGAAAGCCTAACATGTCAAACGCCGAACGTAGAACGCTAAACGCCAAACGCAAAAAATGGTTTTTGTAGGGGCGCAAAGCCTTGCGCCCCTCGCGGGTCAGCCGTCAACGCTATGAATGAAACCGCTGTCCCGCCCCACGCGCCTTTAGCCTTGAGCTTTGCCGAAGGGGAAACGTTTCCCAGGCATGTCTTTTGTTGGGGCTGTACTAGAGGCCGTCTGAACTGCGTCTAGAAGGCCAGCCTTTTGAGCATTAGGCGAATCATAGCGACGTACACGAGGTTCTCCGTCCTCGACTCAAGCAACTCATAATCCCGAGCTAAACGCCGCTGAAACATCAACCAAGCAAAGGTTGGTTCCACCACCCAACGCTGTGGCAACATCACTTAGGTCGCTGGGATAGCCTTTGGGCATGCCTTGAGGTTATACCCTCCCCAGCCCAGTTCAGACGGTCTCTGGTTTA
>PSMF01000093.1:0-13602 GCA_040290005.1 Meiothermus sp. | reverse complement strand
TGCTTCATCTCGATTCCCACCATCCTAGGCGGTCTCGCTTTCGTGAAGCACTACAATGAAAGCTGTCCAGTAGGCGGGCAGATCATTAACGGCTTTGTCAATATACAGTCCAGAGTCAACATGGACATCAGTCGAAGTTTTGGGTTGACCGCCTAAATATAAGAATGGCACATATTTATCGGTTGATGTGCCAGTAGGTAACGTAAGCTGAGCGCTTATACCATTTACTGGGCCAGTTTTTGCGTGATCAGTTTGTACCCTATGGTAAGGACCTGAATCAGCATTTTTACATGGTAGATAGAAATATTGAGACCTTGTGCTGTCGGTATCAGTAGCTTCAAGCGGGAAAATGGGTTCCTGAACTTGGAAGTGTATCAGAAGGAATTATTATTTTGCTTGATGAGCAACCATACAAGGTGGATACAAGTAGGAAGAGATAAACAATCTGAGCTGCCTTTTTCATTGCTCATCGTCAACTAGTGGGTCTGCGTCAGCGTGTTGTATGAGCCTTTACCGCCCGAGTCGTCGGTCGCCGCCGTGAGTACCCGTCCCGAGCGCAGCTTGGTTCCCGGCCCCACCAGCCAGACCGCGCCCCAGGGTTTGTAAACGCTGTTCAGGGTGTCGGTAAGTTTGTGCCCGTCGGTGAACTGCACGGTGCGGGTGACGCGCACGCTGGCCCCATCGGCGGCGAAGTCTACCTGCTGGAAGGTCTGGGGGCGCATGTTGGGGGAGACGATAAACCGCGTGGGTAAGGCTGGTGTGCGGCTGAGGAACACCGGGTCGCTCCAGGTGGCGCTCCGGTCCTTAGTGCCGAAGAAGCGGAAGGTCAGGTAAACGCCCTTTACCTCGGTCTGGATCAGGATATTGCCGGGGGTGTCGTTTTTGAACTTGAAATCACGCTCGGGCAGGAACACCGCGGCATCCAGCCCGGCGGGTTTGTAATACCCCACCTGATAGCTGTGGGGGCGACGGTCTACGATGGGCAGCCCGGCGAAATAGGCCGCGCGGAAGGTGGTGGTGGAGACCTGGCACATCCCGCCCCCCACGCCCTCCACAGTCTGTTCGCCGGAGATCACGAAGGCTTTCTTGTAGCCCGTCGCCAGCGAGATCTCGCCGATGGCCTTGGCAAAGGAGAACACCGTGTTCGGCGGGATGACATAGCCGTTGAGCCGACTGGCTCCCAAGGTCAGGTTGAAGGCCCGCTCGTTGGAGCTTCCGGCGAAGCGGGTGGTGGCCTCGGAGAGCAACTCCCGGATGCCCAGCCCGTAGTAATAAAACACGTCCCTGGCGGGCTGCGAATAGGCCACCGGCAGGGTGAACTGGGGCTGTCCGGCGGCTAAGGCCTGCTGGTAGAGCATTTTGGCTCGCTGTGGCGCGAAGGTGTAGCCCGACTCGTCGCTCAGGAGCCATTTTTTCTTGTCGTTATCATACGCCCAAGTGGCGGATTTAGCGGGGGTGGTCAGCTTAGCGGTCAGCGCGTCAATCTGACCGATTCCACCGACGGGGAATCGGTGGGGAGTCTGGACGGTGGTGATCTGATCGCCCTCGAGGACGTTCTGCTGGGTGTAGAAGACCGCATCCGGCCCGGCCAGGGCCAAGCTGAG
This sequence comes from Meiothermus sp., assembly GCA_040290005.1. GTDB lineage: Bacteria > Deinococcota > Deinococci > Deinococcales > Thermaceae > Meiothermus. The sequence goes on along the minus strand of PSMF01000093.1, from coordinate 11,998 downwards.
GGTGAAAAAAAAGACGAGAACGAAGGTCCTCATAGGGCCAATTTACACCCACTCCAGAAGCGGCCCTTTGCCATTTGGGTTTGACCCGACCTGCACACAAGTCTAGCGTTTTGGCTGGGACCAGGCCTCGAGGATCGCCGCGTACCGCTCGGGGGAGAGCTGGGGCTGGTCATAAAGACCCGCGTCCAGCCGCTGGCGCTGGGCCTCGAACAGAATCACCGCCGCTGCCACTGAGACGTTCAGGCTCTGCACCATGCCTTGCATGGGGATGACGATGTGGGCATCGGCCCAGGCCGCAGCCTCCTCGGAGACCCCCCACTTCTCCGCGCCAAGCAGCACGCAGGTCGGCCCGGTATAGTCCACCGCGCGGTAATCCACTGCTGCCTTGGAGAGGTGGGCGGCATAAACCCGAAACCCCCGCGCCTTGAGGTGCTCGAAGGCCCCGGCGGTGTCGGGGTGGGTCTGCAAAAACATCCACTTGGAGGCACTCCCCGAGCTTTCGCTGTAGGTTTTGCCCTCGAGGCTCAGCTCTGATTCTTTGGCCTCCTCGAGCCTCGGCAACCCCTTCTTCGGCGCGACGGCGTGGGCTTCCAAGACCCCCACCGCGTCGCAGGTGCGCAGGATGGCCGCGAAGTTGTGCGGTTTGTTGACCCGCTCCATCAGCACGGTGAGGTCGGGCTGGCGCTTATCCAGCACGTCGCGCAGGCGCTGTAAGCGCTCGGCGGTCATAACCCTAGTATTCTAAGGCCAACGAGATGGGTTCGTCCCTCCGCCCGCTTTAGGCTAAATCCCGCTCGTGTACGTACACGCTGTCGCCAACCCTGTGCCGAGGGTCTAGGCTTTAGACATAAACTACTTCGCCCACGCACCGCCGCCGAGCGCTACGCTCGCGGGTGATGGGGAAAATCCTGCTGTATCCATGAGAGGGCTCCCTCGCTCGAGGGGACCAGAAGTGGTAAAAACTGGCTACTTACGGGTGAACACGTAGTCTTTAGCTTTGGCGTGGCAATTTTGGCACAGCGCCTGGCTCATGTTGCCGCCCGCCATCAGGTCGTACATGCCGCCCTTGCCGCCGTACTCGACGTAGTACCAGCCCTTGGCGTCTTTGCGCATCTCGGCGACGAAGGTCGGGGCTCCGTCCGGCCCGGCGGTCTTGACCAGGATACTGCCCACCGGCAAGGCTTTGCCGCTTTTCCACGCCGCGAAGGCGACAGGGTTGGCGTAGACTTCTTTGTTTTGCCCGGCGTGGGGGCCACCCGTGGGGAGGTTGCCCTGGGCGACCACCTTCCAGTCGTTGTAGCCCGCAATCTCCTTGGGGATACCCTTTAGGCTGGCAGCCAAGCCCATCAGCAACAGCAGCAAAACCAGCCCGAAAACATAGCGTTTCATACGCCTCCTTCTATTCGGGTACGTCTTAGAAACCCTAACGGTGTGCTGAGTTTTGTACCGCCAAGCGTCCGCGCGAGGGCGAACCCTCCTCACTGTCCTTGTACGTAAGATGAGTGCGAAGCGGATGGATCGAGCGATGGAGTCCCGCTCCTGCGTTTTAGGCGTGTTAGGATTTGGTTAGGGTAAGGCTCGAGGTCGTCCGTGCACCTCGCGTTCAGAACGCAGATTTCTAAAATGTAGGGGAGACCTTTGTGTTCGCCCTAGACTCTCCGTAGGCCAATATACCGCGACAGGGACAACGCATCATCACAGGTCGGAGATTGAAGGGCAGACACGGGGGTCTGCCCCTACAAAAACCCTGTGTAGACAGACAACTTTGGAACAGGCCCTCGACGCAATAGGGGGCTATTTATTTCCGCGGCAAACCGAAGAAAGAAGCCATGGTTCAGCGCTCGAGTTCGGTGCGGGAAGGCTGCCAGCTCGAGACATCATCGAGGGCCTTAATTTCATCTTCGGAAAGCTTCAGCTCGGCAGCGGGCATCAGGTCCTTGAGCTGGGCCACGCTGTTGGCCCCCACGATGGGCGCGGTCATCTGGGGCTTGGCGAGGAGCCAAGCTAGCGCGACCTGGGCCGGGTGGACATTCCGGTTTCCGGCGATTTGGAGCACTTTATCCAGGATGTTCCAGTTCTGCTCGCTATAACGCCGGTTGGTGATCTCCTGCGCCCGCACGCTCTCGGGGAGGGGTTGGTCGCGCTTGTATTTACCCGTCAGGAACCCTGCTGCCAAGGGGCTATAGGGGATGATGCCGAGGCCGTAAGTCTCGCAGACACGGGCGATCTCGTGCTCGAAGTTGTAACGGGTGGGGGCCACAATGCTGTACTCGGGCTGGATGGAGACGAACGACTCGTAGCCGTGTTTGTCCGAGGCCCAAAGTGCTTGCATCAGCCGCCAGGCCGAGAAGTTCGAGCAGCCGATGTAGCGCACGTAGCCTCTGCGCACTAAATCGGTGAAGGCTGACAAGGTTTCCTCGATGGGAACCTGATTGTCTATGGTGTGGGCTTGGTAGAGGTCAATGTAGTCCACCCCTAACCGCTTTAGGCTATCCTCGCAGGCCCGCATGATCCACCTGCGCGACAAGCCTTCACGCTGATAGATACTGTTGCGGCCCTCGGCCCCGCGCACGCCCATTGCCCCGCGTACTTTAGTAGCGATGATTACCTGGTCGCGGTTGCCCCTGGACTTCATCCACCGCCCGATCATCTCCTCGGAGACCCCGCCGGGGTTATCCCCTTTCTCCGACCAGGTGGTGTAGATGTCGGCGGTGTCTATAAGGTTTCCGCCGCCTTCGACAAAGGCGTCCATCACTGCCTGCGAGGTGGCCTCGTCGGCGCTCCAGCCGAACTGCATGGTGCCCAAAGCAATGGGAAAGACTTGCAGGCCGCTGTTTCCGAGTTTGCGGTAGCTCATAAGAAGGTGATTTTACGCTTCATCTCGGGTTCAGTTGTGACCTTCCACTCAAGGAGGCCGGTTGCGGCCAGGAGGTGAAGCATGGCTGCCAAACCCATCTTGTCTGAATGCGCGGTCTGCGGCGTGAGCCACAAGGCCAAATACCTGACCTCGCTCAGCAGTTTGGGGCCACTGCGCGGCCTCCTACTCGAGCAGAAACCGCACCTCCAGCCGGGCGACTTAGTGTGCTACTCGTGTGCCAGTAAGCTACGCACCGAATACATCCAGGAGGTGTTGAACACTGAGAAGGGCGAGCTTTCCAAGCCCGAGGAAAGCGTCTTGGAGATGCTGCATGACCAGGAGCTTCAGATGCAAAACATGGGGGCTGAGGAAGAGCACCTCACGCTCGGGGACCGCGTCGCTGACCAGGTGGCGGCCTTCGGGGGGAGCTGGCGCTTTATCTTCATCTTTGGCGGCATTTTGCTGCTATGGGTGCTGCTAAACACCGTGCCGCTGTTTTTCAAGCCCTTTGACCCCTATCCTTTCATCCTGATGAACCTGTTTCTCTCGCTGATCGCCGCGATGCAGGCCCCAGTGATTATGATGAGCCAGAACCGGGCCGCTGCCCGTGACCGGGTTCAGGCCGAGCGCGATTTCCGTACCAACCTGATGGCCGAGCTCGAGATTCGCCAGCTCCACTCCAAGCTCGATCACCTGATCGGCAACCAGTGGCAGCGGCTCTTAGAAATCCAGCAGCTCCAGACCGACATGATGGAGGAGATGGTGGGGCGCAGAGGCGTGCCGACGCTGCCGCGCACCAGCGCCAAGGCCACCAAGCGTACCCGCACCGGCAAGAGGCGCAGCAAGGTCAAGGTGCTGCTCAACGAGCTCGAGGCCGACACCACGGGCATTTTGTCGCCCTCGGAGATGGAGACAGCCACCCAGCACGCGGTGGGGGCTTTGGAAGAGGAAGGCCAGGGGCTCGAGGCCAAGGCAAACTGAAACGCCGTCCCTCCTTGCAAGAGGCTTTGCTCCCTTACGAAGGGGCTTTCCGAGGTCACCAAAGGTCGCGTGCATTACCGATCCACCGTGATGGAGGGGGGATTCCTGCCGCACCAGGCTCAAAAACGTTGATGACCAACCCGCGTAGGGGTGCAATGCATTGTGCCCCTACAAAACCCCTAGAGGCGTGGGCTCGAGCCACCCCTTCAAATCTCGCGTCCAGAAGGGAAGTCTGGTGAGATGGAGAACCCCCGTCCCCAACCCGGTTTCACCCTAACCCCGAACCTTGTACCTTCAACGCCTCGGCCTGTTCGCGCAACCGGGCAATCAACGGGCGCAGCACGTCTCTTTTCAGCTTCAGGCTTTGCCGGTTGACGATAAACCGCGCCGAGCTGTGCGCCAAAACCTCGACCTCGGTGAGCCCATTCGCCCGGATGGTGGCCCCGGTGCTCACTAAATCCACGATGGCATCGGTCAGCCCGGTGATGGCCGCCAGTTCGACGTTCCCGGCCAGCTCGATGATGTCGGCCACGGTTCCGCGCTCCCGCAGCACCCTAGCAGTAAAGTTGGGGTACTTGGTTGCCACTCGGCGCACCGGGCCGTTCACGCCCGGCAGGCGGATCAGCGACAGACGGCAGATTCCGGTGCGTAGGTCCACCGGCTCGTAGACATCGCGCCCCGACTCCAAGAGCACGTCCTTCCCCACGATGCCCACGTCGGCGATGCCTAAGTCCACGTAGGCCGGGACATCGTGGTTGCGCAGCTCGAGGATCGCCACCTTCCCCGGTTCGCCGTGCAGCAAAGCCCGCTCGCCCCCAAACCGGGGCAACTCGAGGCCCGCCCGCTCTAACGCCCCGTATCCATCGCTAAAATTGCGGCCCTTGGGCAAGGCCACCACCAGCGAATAACGGCCTTGAATCATAAGTCAAACCACACGTCCCCAAGTTTACGACAAGAAAAGACGAGCTTTTTCGGCTCGTCCTCTTCTCCCTCGATATGTATCAGTGCATCGGAAGTATCTCCTCAGAACCCAACATCTGGAACCTGGAATTTCTAAAACTCTTCGTCCCACTCGACAATAGTTTCATTGGTGAGGCCGGGGTTTGGCTTCGCAGCTTTGGCGGTAGCACCGGGCAGGGTGGGGTTGCTGGGAGCCACAGGCTGGGTGCGTCCGCCCGGCAGCAGGCCGAACTGGGTGGCGATACCGTGCAGCCCAAAGGTGGCAAAGGCCACCACCAGGAATAAGGTCAGGCCCCAGAAAAGCTGGGTGACCAGATTCTGCCCGATGGAGAGGTTGCTGAGCACGTTCAGAACTGGAATGCTGCCGCCCAGAAGCGAGCCGATGTAGGAAAGCCCTTCCATCATCGCCGGTAGCAGTAAGAAGAAGAAGGCCAGCCCCAAGAGGCGCCAGTACAGGTTGCGCCCGCCGAAGGTGAGGCCCAGCAGGTACAGCGGCAGGATCGAGAGCAGACCCGCCAGGATGAACAAGAAGGCCCTGGGAAGGCCCAGCGTGGCTTGTAGCAGCCCCACTTGGAAGTTGTGGAAACCGCCCAGGCTCTTGCCTTGCAGGGTCAGGCTATTTTCCATCAGCTCCCCGCCCAGCACCGAAAAATCGGAGGTGCGCAGCCCGGCGGCGTTTTGCGCCAGGTCCAGGAGGCGCACTGTACGCCCCGAGAGGGCCGGGTTGACCGCCTCGACCACCGGCTGAACCGCGACGCGGTAGCGGGCGCTGATCTGGCTCAGGGTGGCCTTGGCTGCCTCGCCTTGGCCGGTCTCGGATTGCACCTGGGCCTCGAGCAGGTTCCCCCGCAGGTCCAGCAGGGTCCGCCGCCACTCGTCCAGGCTGGTGATCCCTGCCGCCCGCACTTGAGCGGCTACAGTTTGAGCCCTTTTGGGGTCTTTGAGGAGAGCGGTCAGGTCGGCGAGTAAGGTGTCGCGGGCTACGAGAGCGGATTTGGGAGCGGCTTTAGCGGGGGCCTGGGGTTTGGAGGCCTGGGCCTTTACCGGGATGACCGTCAGGTCGGGGGCTGGAGGGGCTACGGTGGCTTGTAAAGCAACCCCCCCAGCGCTGGGGGGGGCCGCCATGACAGGGGCGGTACTTCGCGTGGAAGTCTGCGGGCCGGATACGCTCTTGAGGAAGCTCTGGGCCTGGGCGCTTAAGGTTTTGGCGTCCCCCTTGAAGCTGTTGAGGTCGCCCCTAGAGAGCTTGCCCAGCGCGTCCACAAAGGCCTTAGCATTGAGCGCCCTAGCCTTGGGCGAGTCCTGCACCACCAAGTACAGGGCGTAGGCGCGGGTGGCCTCGAGGTAAGCCTGGGAAGCACTGGTCTGGGTCTGGGCCCGGCCCAGCGCGTTGACGATCCCTTGAGCATAGGTACGCTCGAAGAAGCGGCGCAGCCCTTCGAGGTTGTTGGCCGAGGCCAATGCGGTGGCCTGGGTGCTTAGATTGACGGGTAACCCGCTGGCGGAGAGCACCCTGGGCAGCAGCGTGGCGGCCTCCTGGGCCTTGCCGCCGGAGAGGTCGTTGAAATAGCTGTCGTAGAGGGCTTTCCCCAAAATGGCCTTGATAAACTGCACCCTGGCCGAGAGGTCGGCGCTGCTGCGCTTGGACAGGGCCTGTTTGGCGTCCGCCAGCGATTGCAGAATTCCCTCGCGCAGCACCGGGGTCAGGTCGGTGGCCCCCTCGCGGAAGCGGTTCTCGGCGTCGGTCAGCACCGAGAGGGCTTGCGCGGGGTTCTTGCTTTGCAGCGCCTGCACCTTGTCCAGCGCGGGGGATAGCTGGTCGTAAAGTGTAGCCGCTGGGGCTGCTAAGACCCAGCCCAAGACTGCGATAACCGCAAACCAACGCTTCATCAAGATGACCTCCTCTTCACATCTTCGGTGGCGGCTTCCACGTTGCTCAAGCGATATAGAAGCTGGCCCAGATTGGCTTCCTTTAGGGCGAGCACGGCCAGCCAGCCCTGCTCGAAGGGGCGAAGTACCACTTGAGCCTCTCCGAGCACAGTGTAAAACAACCGGTAGCCCCGCTTATGGGCAAGTAACCGGTGGGCCATCCCGAGCAGGGTTGTCAGCTCGCTTGGGTGCCCTCCCAGACGGCTCTCGAGCCCGTATCGGCTCTGCAGCACCACCCCCGTTACGCCCTCGGCCCGGGCCAGGTCTTGTAGCAACTCCTGGCGCACCAAGGGGTCAGAGAGGCGGAAGTACTCGGTGGTGATCTCCACCGTGGAGAACGCCGGAGGTTGGGGTTCTTTAGGGGGCTGAGCCTGTTTTTTTAGTTCTTGTACCAAGGTTTGCAGGGGAGGAAGCAAGCGTCCCACCGGCAGGATTCGGGCCAGTTCGCGTTGCAAGGGGCCTTCGATCAAGCTGACCCAGGCGGTGGGGCCGAGTTCGCTGACCTTGCCTTTGGAGGCAACCAGGACGCGGCGCAGCAAGTTTTCAGCGGCAGGTCTCGAGACAATCTGCGAAAGCGCCTCTACGATTCGGCTTCGGGTATCAGCGGGCACTTCCATCAGGGCTGATTATAGGAGAGCCCTTGAGATTTCTTGGGTCATCTTGTACCATACCGGTTGCCCTAAGAGCTGGCCCCACCAGCTCAACCGTGTTGGGGCGTCGTCTAACGGCAGGACTACGGTCTCTGGATCCGTCAATCGTGGTTCGAATCCACGCGCCCCAGCCAACTTTCTGCGCCCAGCGCGAAGAGGCAAAACCTGGCCCCATCGACTAGCGGTTAGGTCACCGCTCTTTCACAGCGGCGGCAGGGGTTCGAGTCCCCTTGGGGTCACCAGAAAGCTCCCGGTTTAGGCCGGGGGTTTTTGTTTTGGGTTGGATAAAGAATGCCGATGCAAAATATATACCCTTTTCGTCGGCGTGAGACGGTTAGGGCGAGGGGAGAACGCCGTGAGCATGAGCTTTGCGCCCCTACAGGCCCCCTATCCTAGCCCGCAACAGGCGTTATCTTTCATCGAGATAAGGAGCAGAAGACTCGAGCCCCACCGGCCTTGTTCAGTTTTCAGTCGGTTTTCAGGTGGGGATGGCATAATGGGCCGAGTGAAAGTGGTGGCCCTGGATGTGGGCGAGGCCCGGATCGGTCTCGCGGTGGGGGAAATTGGCTCGCCGTGGGCTTTTGGCCGGGGCTACTTGGTGCGTAAATCGTTGCCCGAGGACTTGGAAGCACTCCGCCAGTTGGCCCAGACCGAGTCGGCTCGGCGGTTCGTGGTGGGTTTGCCCCTGCGTACCGACGGCAAGCCTAGCGCGCAGGCCGAGCGGGTGCTGGGGCTGGTGGGGGCGATGCGGGGGGCGGGCCTCGAGGTCGAGCTGGTGGACGAGCGCTACACCACCAAGATCGGCCAGGCCAGACTGTTACAAGCCCCCAAGCGGGTACGCCAGGAGAAGGGTAAACTCGACGAAGCGAGCGCGGTGGCCTTGCTGGAGTCGTATTTGAGCGGTGTTTGAGCATGGACGAATTAGGACAGAAAAACCCTCGCGCCACCTCCGAGCAGCCCGGAGAACCTCGGCCAGAGCGCTCCACCCCCTGGTTGTTGCGGGGTGTGCTGATCATGTTTGTGGTGCTGGGGATGCTGCTGGGCTACATGTTATTTTTGCTCGGCCCTACCGGTAAATCTGCCCAGGTGCACATCCCGCGCGGGGCCAAGGCGGGCGAGGTGGGGAAAATCCTCGAGGATGCCGGTCTGGTCCGTTCCAGCTCGCTGTTCTCGCTGTATCTGCGCTTCTCCAACCGCGACAAGGACCTCAAGCCGGGGTATTACCGACTGGATGGCTGGGGCTTGCGGGCAGTGGCCGTCCAGCTCACCGAGAAAGCCCAGCCCCTCACCACAAAGATCACCTTCCCCGAAGGCTGGCGGGCCAGCGAGATGGCCGCGCGGCTCAGCGAGAACCACTTTGACGGGGCCAAGTTTTTAGAGCTGGTCAACAGTCCCCCCGCCGAGTTGCGCCCCGCCGAGGCCAAGGGGCCGACGCTGGAGGGCTTTTTATTCCCTGCCACCTACGAGTTCGGCCTCGATGCCACCCCTGAGGAGATCATCAGCACCATGACTCGGCGGATGGCCGAGGAGTTCACGCCCCAGGCCAAGGACATCCTGCAAAAACTCAAGCTGAGCATACAGGACTGGATCACCCTGGCCTCCATCGTGCAAGCCGAGGCCGCCAACGCCGCCGAAAAGCCTGCCATCGCCGGGATTTTCCTCAACCGCCTCGAGGCCGGGATGCCCCTGCAAGCCGACCCCACCGTGGCTTATGGCCTGAATAAGCGCCTGCCCGAACTCGACCGGAGCGCCGGGGACTTCCAGAAGGACACGCCCTACAACAGCTATACCCGGCGCGGCCTACCGCCCACCGCCATCGGCAACCCCGGCGAGGACTCGCTGAACGCGGTCTTGAACGCTCAGCGCACGAACGACAAGGGGCAGCGCTACTTGTACTTCCTACACGCGCAGGGAAAGCTTTTTCTTAACGTGGATTTCCAGGGCCATCTGCGCGACACGAACAAGTATTATCATTGAGGCGCCATCAGTTGCAAATACAGCCCCCACCGAGTACGCGCGTAGACAAAGGTTTTGCCGCTGGGCCGCATCAGCCGCAGGCCGGGGACCTGGCTCGGGCGCTCCATCGTTGCGTCTAAATCTTTCACGCTGATGGCTAGATGACGCCCACTCCAATCGCTGTTGTTGGCGAGGTGCTGGCTCTGCTCCGGGACTTTCCACTCGATCAGCTCCACGGTACTCCCACCCAGCCGCACGAAGGCATAGTTTGCCATGCCGGTCTCGAAGATTTATTCGACGTTGATTTCCGTGTTGGTGACGAGCGGACCGTGCCTCGAGACCAGTTCGAAGCTGAGAACACCGATGAAGAACTCGAGGGCCTCCTCCAGCTTGGGAACGGTGAAACCCACATGATGAACACCTGTAAATAACGCTTCGCTCATGCGATCTTCCTTCCCAAACCCACTTGATACAGCACAATGCCCAGCGCCACCGCCGCATTCAGGCTCTCCGCGCCCTCTGCAAGCGGGATTCGCGCCAACTCGTCACAATGCTCCGTCACCAAGCGGCGCATTCCCTCACCCTCGGAACCGATGACGATGGCGAGCGGGCGCTTGTAGTCGAGTTGGGTGAGGTCCTTGTCGGCCCTCCCGCCCGTGCCGTAAATCCACAGGCCACGCCCTTTAAGCTCTTCTAGATATCTCGGCAGGTTCTTCGCCTGCACCAGCGGGAGCTTGTTCGCCGTGCCCGCCGAAGCTTTGACCACGAGTGCCGAAAGCGGGGCGCTGCGGCGCTCCTCGGTGACGACCCCATGGGCGCCCAGCGCGAAGGCGCTGCGGATGATCGCGCCGTAGTTGCGCGGGTCGGTAATGCCGTCGAGGATGACCAGGAGCGGCTGCTCGTTGCGGCTCGAGGCGAGCTTGAACGGGGTCTCGGGGTCGGAAAAATGCACCTCCTGGACCTCGGCTACCAAGCCTTGATGCTGGGTGGTGCGCACCATCTGGTCGAGTTCGATGCGGGGGATGAGTTCGTACTCGGCTCCCATGCTCTTCAGCTCGCGCAGCAGCCAGCCTTCCACGCCTCTTGCCACCCACAGCCGACTCACCTGGCCCTCGTGCAGGGCCTCGAGCACAGGGTTTCGCCCGTAAATCAGCATAAAAGACAGTCTAACGCCCAAACCCTTCAGTGAAGTGTCTTCCCGTCAGGAACGCAAAACTCGGCCTGGGCGATTTTCCCGTCCAGAACATAAGCGCGAAGTGGACAAGAGGTCATCATCTAAATATGATGGCTGTAATATTTTATGCCCTGCTCCAAAGAGCACAAAGCCGAGGTCCGGGTGCGCATCCTCGAGCAGGCTTCGCAAACCTTCCGCAAGCGCGGCCTGGACGGAGTGAGCGTGCCCGAGCTGATGGGGCAGGTAGGGCTCACCCACGGCGGGTTCTAAGCCCATTTCGACAGCAAGGAAGCCTTGTACAGCGAGGCGTTCCTGAGGGCGTTAGAGGAAAGTTTGGGGAGGCTCGAGACCACCTCCCTCGCCGAGTACATCCGCTTCTACACCAGCCGCGCCCACCGCGACAGTCCCGAGGCGGGCTGTGTGCTCCCCACCTTGGCTCCGGAGATCGGGCGGGGCTCGGAGGCGATGCGGCAGACTTTCGCGGAAGGGTTAGAGATGCTACTAGCGCGGGTGGAGGAGCATCTTCCCCGTGCAGAGGCGCTGACACTGCTCTCCACCCTGGTCGGCGCGATGCTGTTGGCGCGGGCGGTGGGCGACGCAGGGCTTAGCGACGAGATTCTGCGGCAGGCGCGGCACAAGCTGCTGCGGGAATACGGAGGCAGCGATGATTGAACGCACCCGCACCTTTCAGTGGCAAGACCCGATGGTGGGCGCACAGGCCGCCAAGGGAATGAGCGGCCTGGAGTACCTCCAGGCCATGCAGCGCGGCGAGTTCCCGCCCCCGCCGATCATGGCCCCTTTGGCCTTCGGCTTCGTGGGGGCCGAGGAGGGCCGGGTGCTGTTCAAGCTGACCCCGGCGGAGTTCCACTATAACCCCATCGGTAGCGTCCACGGCGGCGTTTTCTGCACCCTCTTGGACTCTGCGATGGGCTGCGCGGTGCACTCGGCCCTGCCTGCCGGGGCGGGCTACACCACCTTGGAACTCAAGGTCAACCTGCTGCGGCCCCTCACCGCCGAGACCGGCGAGGTGCTGTGCGAGGGCAAGACAGTCTACGTAGGCGGCAGACAGACCACCGCCGAGGGCCGTATCTACGGCGCAGACGGCAAGCTCTACGCCCACGGAACCACCACCTGCATGGTGTTCCGCTGACCCCTAATCCTGCCGCCGGTTGTACCGCTGCCAGACGATTTTGCCGTCCGGGCCGCGGATGAACTCGGGCCGCGCTCCCTTGCTGGGGTCGTCCAGAATCATCATCCGGTCTTGTCCCAGCAACCCCGCCGATGCGGGCGGGGGCGGGTCGGCGGCGATGCTGGTGATGCCGGAGCGGTCGCCGGGAATAAATCGGTAGATGAAACCTGTGCCCTCACGCGTGAGTTCCAGCACGTTGCCCATTACCGCTTCGACTACGCGCCCCGCCAGCCCGAAACCGGCGTTGTTGTATGACCACAACTCGCCGAGCGGGGTGATTCGCTTCAGACCCGCCATCCCCT
>PSMF01000092.1:0-13610 GCA_040290005.1 Meiothermus sp. | reverse complement strand
TCTGGGGTCTGGATGTGGATACCAAAGCCGCGCAGATTGAGGCCGAGGGCATCGCCTTCCTCAAGGGCCGCGTCGCCGCTGGAAACGTCGAGCTGGACGAGGTGGAGGGACTCGACCTGGAAGTCACCGCCGGGAACATTGAGGGCTCGCTGTTGCTCAGGGAGGGTTCGCACCGCCTGCGGGTGACGATGGGCAACGCCGAGCTGGACCTGGAAGAGGGCAGCAGCGCCCGTGTCACCTCGTCGGTGAGCATGGGCAACCTGGAGACCAAAGGCCATTTCGCCCCCGGCTCTGGGTACTCCGACAAGCAGGTTGGGGACGGCAAGGCCACGCTCGAGGTTTCGGTGCGGATGGGCAATCTGGAGATCAAAGCGAAGTAGCAGTGAGCAACTAGCGATGAGCCATGAGCAAAAACCGGCAGATTGAAGGGCTACGTGTACAACGAGGATTCTCGAGGCAAGGTTTTTATCGTTCCAGTCGTAAGTTGGCTCTGGCTCATTGCGCATAGCTCACCGCTCATCGCTTACGAAGGAGCATCTATGGAAGACAAGAAACGCATCATGGACATGGTTAAAGAAGGTCGGATTTCCGTCGAGGAAGCCCTGCGGCTAATCGAGGCGATGGATAAGCCCCAAGCTAAGCCCGCGCATAGCCCGGCCTACGCCTACAATCAAGCGACTGCGACCGCGCCCGCCAAGGGCATCGCTAAGATGATCCGCATCATCGTGGACGGGCAGGACGTGAAGGTGAAGGTCAACGTACCGGCTTCGCTGGCGAAGTTCGCCTCGAATTTTATCCCGGTGGACGCGCAGAATCAGTTGGCCTCGCAGGGCATTGATATCGCGGGCATTTTGGACATGCTCAAAGGCGAACTCCCCGAGGGGCGGCTGGTGGACGTGGAAATCAACGACCTTGCTAAGGTCGGCGACACCAACGGCAAGATGAGCGGCCCGATGAAGGTACTGATTGAAGTGGTGTAAAGTGCGGTCTCAGGTCGCGCGTCAAAAGCTTAGTCGAAGGACGAAAGTCGAAGGCCAAAACCAAACGACCTTCGACCGGCCTTGGCCTGAGACCTGAGACTCGTGACAACGCTTTATCGCGTACAGGAGGGGAGATATGCTTGCACGGAGAAAGCCTTTGGATAGCTCCCAAGCGCTGCGAAAACTCACCTTGCTGCGTCCCCGGTTCGTCTACGTGCGAGTTCGGGTGCGGGACGTGTCCATCCCTATCTTCGTATTCGTGCCGCTGAGCTTGCTCGAGCTCGCCCCTAGGGTCGCCGAATACATCCTCCGGCGTGAACCGCACAAACCCGAGACGGAATACGTTTTGCAAGCACTTCGGGCGGTGCAGGGCCAGACCTGGGAGCTGCGCAAGCTGCCGCCCTTCGCGCTGGTCGAGGCCGAAGTCAAGAACGAAGCTGAGGTTCAGATCGGTATCTGGTGAGGTGGAGTATGTCCTTGAACAACATTGCTGTGGTGCAAAAGGCCTTCGAGGCGTTCCAGACAGGGTGTCTCGAGGGGGCCGAAGCGTACATCGCCAGCGACTACCTCAACCACCGCGCCCTCGATTCTGCCGACGGACACGGAGCTGAGGAGTTCAAAGCCAGCGTGCAGTGGGTGCGGAGGGCCTTTAGCGATCTGAACATCGAGGTCAAGGAACTGCTCTGCACCGGCGAGCGGGTGGTGGCGCGGGTTCTGGTCAGCGGGCGGCATACCGGTGACTACCTCGACTTTGCCCCCACCGGCAAACGGTTTTTCTCTGAGCACGTCCACTTCTTCCGCATCTGCGAGGGCAAGGTGATCGAGCACCACATGCTGCGCGACGACCTGGGCGCGATGACCCAACTGGGGCTTTTCCCGTAAGGAGTTTGCCGTGAACCATCCCCTGCAAAACCGCAACTTTCGCTGGCTCCTGAGCAGCCGGGTGCTGGGCAACCTCAGCCTGGGCTTTGCCGAAGTGCCACTGATGTGGTGGGTGCTGGAGAAAACCGGCCAAGCCTCGCTCGTCGCCACCGTCGCGCTCATCGGGGCGATAGGGGCGCTCATTGCGGCACCACTGGGCGGGGTTTGGGCCGACGCGGGCAATAAAAAGCTACAAATCAGCCTGACTCTGGTCGCTGACGCGCTCGTGCAAGGGGCGCTGATCTGGAGTGTGGCGAGCGGGAGCCTGACACTATGGGGAGTGTACGTGCTGGTGGGGCTTTCGGCCCTGTTCGGCAACCTGCGCAGCCCGGCTATCGGAGCCTTGATGCCGCTTCTCTTGAAGGAGGAGCAGTATCAACAAGGTAACGCCGCGATGTCGCTGGCGGTTACGGTGGGGATGGCCGCCTCGTTCGCGGCGGCGGGCGCGATCACGGGTTGGCTGGGCGTGTCCGGTGCGCTGCTGGTGGGTCTTGCTCTGATCGTGCTTTCCCTGCTGAGCCTGCTGCCGATGCATGAACCAGCTCCAGTTCACACCGATAAGCCCAAACAGCCTGCCGGAGCCTTGGCCGAGGGATTAAGCTTCATCTGGCGCACCCCGTCGGTGTTCTGGCTGTTTGCCATGGCGATCCTGATTAACCTGATTCTCGGCCCCATCGGTGCGCTGATGGCCCCCTACGCCAAGCTGCTCGGCGGGGAGGCCACGCAGTACGGCCTGCTCTCGTCCGGGCTGTTTGTCGGGCAGCTAATCGGCCTTGTGGTGCTCAACTTCATCCGGGTAAAGAACGCTTTCCTGACCCTGTTGGTGGGGACTTGGACGCTGGGCGCCAGCATTGGTTTGTTGGTCTTGGCCCCGAACCTTGGTACGGCGCTGCTGTTGCTCTCGCTTTTTGGCATCGCCGCCTCGTTTATGAACGTGCAGGCCGGGACATTGATGCAACTCGCGATTCCTAAGGAGATGATGGGGCGGGTGTTTGGCGTGCTGCAAGGGGCGGCGATGGGCGTGCAGCCCCTTGGTTTGGCGGCGGCTTCCGGGCTAGTGGGCAGTGTGGGAATTCGTAACCTGTTTGCGGCAATTGGGCTTCTGCTACTGCTGGTCTCGCTCGCCTTCTTCCAGCGCCCCGTTCGTGCAGCACTCTCGGGGCCTAAACCGCCCTCTGTGCCACCCAATCCCGCCACCGCCGGAGGTTCTACATGAAGATTTACCCGATGCCCACAGCCTGCCCGGCCTGTGGGAGCCAGGTTCGCATATCCGGGCTGATTTGCGCCAACCCCGAGTGTCGCACCGAAATTCGGGGGGAATATGCCCCCAACGAGTTCGCCCTATTGCCGCCGGAGCAGCTGGAGTTCATGCGACTCTACATCAAAACCAGGGGCAACCTGCGTAAGGTCGGGGGCATCCTAGGGGTCTCGTACCCGACGGTGATTTCTCGTTTCAACGGGATGCTGCGGATGCTGGGTTACGAGGACATGGAAGAGGAGCCCGAACCGGCCCCCGGCCCTTCCGCAGAAGAGAAGGACGCGGTGCTTTCAGCCTTGGAAAAAGGGGAGATTAGCGCGGCAGAGGCGGCGGAGCGGCTTCGAGGGTTGAAGCGGCGGTAGGGGCTCGAGGAAACCCCACCCAACTTTGTAGGGACGACAGTGCAGCCGCCCTGCGCGTGTTGGTTGTCAACCTTGTGGGGCTTGGCACGGCAGAAATCTCCCTGTCAGTCAAGGTCTATCGGTTAAGCACCTGACCTCTGACGACTTCAGACGGCCCCCCTTGAGAGAAGGGGAAACAACTCACTGCCTCCCCTTGGAAACGTCATTATCTGTGTCTGTCCTGGACGCTATTGGCTGCAGGCATTAGGGGAGGTGCTAGATGGGCAGAGGGGTTCGCAGTTGACCTTGGCTTTGGGAAGCACTTTCTACGGTCTTAGAAATGCTGTCTAGCAGTGAAATCTGTTTTGGCTCATTGCTCATTGCTTCCCTACCCCGCCAACTCTGGTTGGGGCGCGACAGCCCGCTTGAGCGACACGCTAAACACCGAGCCCTTCCCCGGCTCGCTCTCCACCCACACGCTGCCCCCGTGGGCCTCTACAATCGAGCGCACGATGGCGAGCCCTAGCCCCGAGCCGCCGCGCTCGCGGTCACGGGCCTTGTCCACCCGGTAAAACCGCTCGAAGAGGTGGGGCAGGTGCTCTGCCGGGACGCCCTCGCCGTTGTCCTCCACGCGAATCACCACCCGCTCGGAGAGGTCCCTGGCGACCAAGCGAATCTGCGTCGAGCCCGCCTTGATCGCATTGGAAACAAAATTAGCCACCACCTGATGCAGCCGCTCGGGGTCGCCCAAAGCCCACAAGTTGTCCGGGGCCTCGACCTCGATCTTCCCCTCGAAGCTGCGCCCGTATTCCTCCTCGATCTCGTAGAGCACGGTGGAAACATGGACAGCTCCCAGTTCGACCTTCCACCCCCCGGTTTGCGAGAGTTCGAGCAAGTCCCCTACCAGTTTGCGCATCCGCTCGCTCTCGCGCCGGACAATCTCTAAACTTTCGCGCTGCTGCTCGGTGAGCTGGGTACGGCGCATCAGGTAGCCCACGTGCCCCAAAATCGCCGTGACTGGCGTGCGCAACTCGTGTGAGGCGTCGAGCAGGAAGCGGGTCTGGGTTTCCCAAGCGTTCTCCAAGCGGTGCAGCATCCGGTTCAAGGAGCGCACCAGCGAGGCCACCTCGTTATTGCCCTCGATGTGGGGCAGTTCCTCGAACTTATCGCTGACCTGCTCAGCCTTTTTGGCAACCCACTCTAAGGGCTCGAGGGTGCTCCGCACCAGCCGGTAGGCCAGCAGCCCACCAAACAGCAGCACCAACAGCGCGGTGGCGGTGTAAATCTGGGCGAAGTCGTGGAGCAGGGTCTCGATGGGCTCGACCGAGCGACCCACGAACAGCACGATTTGGTACTGCCCCGGAGGCAGACCGGCGATGCCGGTGATCTCGGTGGTGACGATCTCGGCCCGCACCCGCAGCGGGATGCTCTTGCCGTCTCTCTGGGTCAGCCGCGTGGAGGTGTAGACCCCGCCCGAACGAAACAACTCGTCGAGGGCCTTGCCGGAAATGTCAAAGCTCTGCCCGCTCAGTGAGGGGGAGGAACTCAGCGGGATCGCCGCGGCCATCAGGTCGTCCACGCTCGGGTTGGGGTTAACTGAAAGCAGCAGTAGGGCTTTGCCGTAGACCGTGGTGGGAAGGTCTGCCAGCGAGGCCTTGTCCTTAATCAGCCGTACCGCGTTCTGCGAGGCATCCTGCAGGTCATTGCGGAGGTTGTTGTAGAGCGTGCCGCGCAAGGTCCCGTACACCGAGGCCCCGATCAGCAACAGCGAAAACGCCAGCAGCGCCAGGGTAAGCAAGGTGATGCGGGTGCGTAAGGTCATAGCCTATAGCCCATAGCTTATAGCGCGGAGCTGAAAATAAAACGCGGGTAGCTCAGCCTTGAAAGGGCATCGCGGGTTGCCGAAGGTCGAAAGCATAGCGCCGTCTGGGACGGCAAAACAGTGCTCTGGGCTTTGCCGTTTCGAACGGGGTATCCGCTACGGGAAGTTTAGTCTTCGCGCAACACGTACCCGACCCCACGTACCGTGTGGATCAGACGGCGCTCGCCGGTGCCCTCGAGCTTCTTTCTTAAGTAGCCAATATACACGTCCACCACGTTGCTGCCGCCCTGGTAGCCGGGCCAGACTTTCTCCTCGATCTCGAAGCGGCTGAAGACCTTGCCAGGGCTCTTGGCGAGGAGCTCTAAAAGCTCGAACTCCTTGTTGGAAAACTCGATCCGCCGCCCGCCTCGGTAGACCTCGCGGCCCTCCAAGTTGATGATCAGGTCGCTGACGCGAATCTCGCCGGTGATGGCCGGGGTCACCCGCCGAAGATGGGCGCGGATGCGCGCCAGCAGTTCTTCGATGCTGAAGGGCTTGACCAGATAGTCGTCGGCCCCGGCGTCGAGGCCCTCGACTTTGTCTTCCACCCGGTCTTTGGCGGTGAGAATAACAATAGGAACGTTAGAGGTTTTGCGCACCCGCCGGGCCACCTCTAAGCCGTCCATCACGGGGAGCATCAAGTCCATGACCACTAGGTTAGGATTGGTTTCGCGGAAGCGTGAAAGCCCGGTGATGCCGTCATAAGCCACTTCAGTGCGGTAACCCTCAGCTTGCAACTCGAGTTCGATAAATCGCGCGATGTCTTTTTCGTCTTCGACAATCAGAATCAGGGGTTGGTCTGTGCTTTCCATAACAAACCCACCTTAGCCAAGTCTCTCATGAGAAGCATGGCTTAACCCCTAAGATTCGACTCATAAAAGCGCGGATATTGTAGAGGAATCGAGAGCAGCACACCTAAAATGGGCTTTAGCTAGAGTCTTAATGTGTGCCCATCTCCTTTATGTTGAGATAGGCCCAGGGTATAGCTGCTAGATGAATAAAGGAGGAACCCCAAGCTCCTCCTATTGCACCGTGAAAAAAGGGGTACCGGCTACGACCGGGGCAGGTTGCTGTCGAGCATGGTCATGCGGGTGGGGTTAGGGATGCTCATGCGCTCCTCGGTCTCGACCTTGTACACCAGGTCCGGCCCCTCCCTGCCGAGTGCCGCAATAAGCGCTTCGCGGCTCACAAACTGCCCGCCCAGCATGTACACCAGTCCCCGCCGCTGGTGGGTGATGACAAAAGGCGTGCCGTAGTGGTAGCGCACGATGGTGTTGTGCCGCTTGGCCTGCCGGGCCATTTTAGCGAGGTTGCGCACCGCCCGTTCTTCGGGGTTGCCCACCAACTCTGGCCCCTTCCAGACCAAAGCCACCAGACCTACCGCAGCGCCCAGCACCAGTATCCACACCAGCATCGCCAGCAGTTGCGACAAGGATAAAAATCCCAGCATTTTGTTATGATAGCGAAACTTAGTTAAAGATTGGGTTCATGTTACGCAAGGGGAGCAAGAACTAGAGTAGGGGGCAAAGGCAGACCTCCGTCATTACCGACTGCCGGGTAATCGCATCCACTTCGACCTCTTCACGGTACCCCCTGCTTACAGGGGGCGCTAAAGACACGAGGGCGATCACCAAATCGCTGCCAGCCCGCCAACCGTGGGGGGTCGCCTTTGGCCTCGGGCTTACTGCTATACCTTCAGGTTCACCACCGTCACACCGTGCCCGCCCTCATACGGCACGGCGTCGCTATAGCTCTCCACCCGTTTATCCCGCCGGAGCGCGTCGCGCAGGGCATTGCGCAGGGCTCCAGTGCCTTTGCCGTGGAGCAGACGCACTGGGGAAGTGCCGGTGGCACGGGCCTCCTCGAGGTAGTCGTCCACCGCCAGCAGGGCTTCTTCCACGGTCAGGCCGCGCAGGTTCAGCTCCTCGCCGATTTTGGCCTTGACCCGGCTCGAGCCCCCGCTTTTGCTCTTGGGCTCCGTTTTGGGCTGAAGACTCGCCAGCGGCACGCTCATGCGCACGGCGCCCATCTGCACCAGGGCTTCACTGCCACGCAGCTCGATGATGGTGCCCTGGCCGCCGTACTCGGGGATGTTCACTGGCGAACCCACCTGCAACCCCGGTTGGACCGGCTCGGCCTTCTGCGGGCGCTGGTAGCGGCTGCGCAGGGCCATCAGCTCCTGTAGGGCTTGCCCCTGCCCCTCGGTCTTGGCCCGTTCCCGCGTGGCCCGCACCCGTTCCTGGGCCTCGCGGACAATGGCCTCGGCCTCTTGGCGTGCCGCTTCCAAACGCTCTTCGCGCTGATTTTGCAGCTCCTCGAGCTGGCCTTTAAGCTCTCGCTCTCGGCTCTCTGCCTTCTGCCGCATTTCCTCGACCAAGGTCCGTTCCCGGCGCAAGTTCTCACGCTCGGCCTCGAGCGAACTCAGAAGCCGTTCCAATCGCCCACCCTCGGGCCCCAGCAGTTCCTCAGCGCGGTGAACCCTGGCTTCGGGGAAGCCTAGCCTGCGGGCAATCGAGAGTGCATAGCTCCGGCCCGGAGCACCCACAATGAGCGTGTAGGTGGGTCTCAGACGCTCTAAATCGAAGCGCATCGAGGCGTTCTGCACGCCCGGCGTGTCCTGGGCGAAGGCTTTGAGCGGGGAGAGGTGGGTGGTGATGAGGCCGCGCACCCCTGAAGTGAGCAGCCCCTCGACAAACGCCTGCGATAGGGCCGCACCCTCCTCGGGGTCGGTGCCCGAGCCCAGCTCGTCAATCAGGACCAAGCTGCTCGCCGTCGCGTTGTCCAGCACCTCTTTGAGCCGCAAGAGGTGCGCCGCGAAGGTGGAGAGGCTTTCTTGGATGCTCTGCTCGTCGCCGATGTCCACGAAGAGCCGGTCGGGGAAGCTGATCTCCGCCGCCTCCGCTGCCACGAACAGCCCGCACTGGGCCATCAGCACGGCCAGGCCGAGGGTTTTGAGCAGGGCGGTCTTGCCGCCCATGTTGGGACCGGTGAGGAGCAGGATGCGGCGCTCGGCGGAGAGTTCTAAGTCGTTGCTGACCGGGTTTTCGATGAGTGGGTGGCGGGCCGCCTTGAGGCGGTAGAGCCCTTCCCGGTTGAGCCGGGGCCGCACTAGTTTCCAATCCTCGGCGAGATTGGCGCCCGCTCGAGCCACGTCCAGCTCGGTCAGGGCCTGCAAGGTTCCGTCCAGTTCGGGGTCGTTGCCGAGAATCGCCGACAGCTCGAAGAGGATGCGGTTGACCTCGGCATCTTCCTCGAGCTTCAAGCTCGCCAACTGGTTGTTGAGCGGCACCACCGAGCTGGGCTCGATGTAAACGGTGAGGCCTGAGTCCGACTGGTCGAGGATGATGCCGGGGACGCGGTTTTGGAAGCTAGCCTTGACCGGAATCACGTAGCGGTCGCGGCGCAGGGTGACGAAGCGCTCCTGGATGGCCTCGGCGCTCCGGTCCAGAATGCTCTGCAAGCGGTCTTGAATCTCCTCGCGCAGCGGGTTCACCCGGCGGCGAATCTCGCGCAGCCGCGGGGTAGCGTCGTCCCGGACGTTCCCCGCTTCGTCCAAGCATTCGCGGATGCGGCGGAGGAAAAAGGTGTGCTCGCCGACCTGAGCGGCCAGCGCCCTGAGCGAATCACCGATCTCCAAGAGCTCGTGTTTGAGGCTCACCGCGGCCTCGAGGCTCCCGGCCACCTCGCGCAGTTGGGGGCCGTCGAGCCTGAGCCCTTCCCGCGCAGCCGCCAGTGCGGGCCGCAGGTCGCTGATGCCGCCGAGCCGATAGGGATAGGCCAAGGCTTCGGCGACGGTAGCCTGCTGCGCCAGGGCGGCCCCCAGACTCGGTTGGGGCTCGAGATGGGAGAGCGCTTCCTGGCCCATAAAGGTCGAGGCGCGCTCGACCAAGGCCGAACGTATGCGGGAAAAATCCAGGGCTTGAAACGCGTTGCGCATGACAACTCCAAAAAGCCAGTATAGCCGATACCCACACGGGGATTGGCAGTTAGCTCTCAGCCCGCTCAAGCCCCAGCCTGCTAAACGTAATTCGTCTTCTCCTGCGGTGTAAATAGGGTTCGTAAGGCGAGGTGGGCTCGAGGGTTGCTGGTTCACCTCGCGTCCAGGACAGAGTTTCTCAACCCGAGATTTCATCATCCTGGACACGGCCTGTTTTTGTAGGCGCGGGTCTGAGACCCGCCCTTCAATCCCCGCAGACCAATGAGCCATGCCCAGGACGATATACGATCACTGGCTGGAATATTGAGGGATCGCCTCGGCACAACCGAGCATAGGGACGGCCCCTACAAACAATCCTTTGTGTGCGGAGGTCATATACGACCTCAAACAGATTCCGTCCTCTACGGTTTCATGAAGCTCCAGGCGACCGCAGTGACAATGACCGATGTCCAGACGACCGCCTGCTTGAAAATCCAGCGCCAATTCAAGTCCATGCCTTAGCTTGCGACTCGGCCCCCGTTTATCCTGTGGGGTGTCGAACAAATGCCGTTATGATGGGCGTTATCGCTGCGTTAGAGGCGCTTCAAGCTGAGCTACCACAAAGGCTGCACTTGTGCCCGAATGTATTGATCATAGACCTCACGAACCCTTTGCATCGTCTCAGCAGAGATTTCTGGCAACTCACCCGCCTTGATGTTCTCCTCAGCCTGTTTGGGGTTTTTGGCGCCAGGGATGGCGCAGGCGACTTCGGGGAACATGGTGATCCAGCGCAAGGCGAATTGGGCCAGGGTCATGCCGGGTGGGGTGATTTTCTTTAGCTCCTCGACGGCCCGCAAACCGGTGTCGTAGTCTACGCCGGAGAAAGTCTCGCCCTTGTCAAAAGACTCGCCGTGGCGGTTGAAGCTGCGGTGGTCGTCGGGGGCGAACTGCGAGTCGGGCCGGAGCTTGCCGGTGAGCAGGCCGCTAGCGAGTGGGACTCTCGCCAGAATCCCCACCTTGCGCTCTTTAGCTACCGGGAAAAACTGCTCGGCGGGTTTGAGGCGGAACATGTTGAAGATGATCTGCACGCTCTGCACGTCGGGGTATTGCGTCCCCAGCAGGGCTTCCTCTACGGTTTCTACGCTGATGCCATAGTGGCGGATCATCCCCTGTTGTTTCATCCCGTCCAGGATGGTGAAAACCCGGTCGGAAAGATACACGTCCCTGGGCGGGCAGTGCAGTTGCAGCAGGTCGAGGGTGTCGGTCTCTAAGTTTTTTAGACTCCGGCCTACCCACTCGAGCAGGTTCTCCTTGCTATACCCCTCGGCAATCTGCTTGGGGAGCCTGCGCCCGGCCTTGGTCGCTACATAAAAGGGCTGGCCGCTTTCACGTCTGAGCCGGGCGATAAGTCGCTCGCTGCGCCCGTCGCCGTAGACATCGGCGGTGTCGAAGAAGTTCACGCCGAGCTCGAGGGCCCGGTGCAGCGCCGCCAGGCTTTCGCTGTCTTCGACATGGCCCCAGGTCCCGCCGATGGCCCAAGCGCCGAAGCCGATGGTCGAAACTTTGTAGCCGGTGCGCCCGAGTTCACGGTATTCCATAGCTCCCAAGTTTTACCGCCCCAAGGCCCGCCGCGTCCAGCCTGGCAACTCTTCGATCTGAAAGCGGACTTCGCCGCGCACGGTTCGCAGCACCAATCGGAAACCCTCCCGGCTGCTGTTGTCGTATAACCAGGCGTAGTCGGCTTTGGGAAGCACGCGGGAGAGGGTTTCTAAACTACGCTCATAGCGCCGCATAGCTACGTCTGTAGGGATTGACCGCCTTGAAGCGCTCTTTGCGCTACTCGTACCGCATTAAGTTCGGGCTGCTCGAGGCCAACGTAATACAAGTTGACCGTCCAACCTAGGGCTTTTGCTTGGTCGAACAAGCGCCGCTCGACGTTTCCAGTGAGCGTTGTTTCGACTGCAAAGCTGGTTTCACCACTTAAACGCCGGTCTATTTCTTGGAGTGCAAACCGTGCGGCTGCAATCTCAGGATTTAGTGTGCCCACAGGAAGATTCCGCTGAATCGGATCAGGATTTACGACGGATTCGTCCTTCAGAAAACGTTCAATCAGGGTAGATTTGCCAGAGCCGTTGGGTCCGCCAAAAACGGATAAAACTTTAGCCATTTGGGGAATCGTTCTCGACCTTGAAACGCCGACCATCAGGCAGTTCCATAATCAAAACTCCATCGGCATCGAGGTAATAAACACCTACCCCTGAAGCCTTGGCCTTGGCGATCGCCTCGGCTACGGCTTCTTGTCCGGTTTGCTCCAACTCAAACCCTAAACGCTCAGCTTCTAGGCTGGTTTGTGGCTCGAGATTAACAACGGTCCTCCCCTTTGGCACAATACTATTGTACTAGCCGAAAAATCCCGAGCCCGTGGAGGTTCACCCAACCTGCCGTCTCCTCGCCGGTGAGCAGGTTTTGCACCGGGGGTAGACGAACCGAGGTGGGCTCCAGCGCCGCGTACACCCACACTTCCTCGCCCTCATAGACCCGTTTGAAGGCCAGCAGGGTGTCCTTGACCTCGAGGGGTTGTAATCCCCCGCGTCGCAGCGCCGGGACGGTCTTTTTGAGGACGATGAGTTTCTTCGTCCAGGACAGTACGTCTTCGTTCCATTTTTCCTCGTCCCAGGGGAAGGTGCCCCGGCACATCGGGTCACCGCTCCACATGTCGTAGGGGTTGGTCTGGTCGAGCCCGATCTCGTCGCCGTAATACAGGCCGGGTGCGCCGGGAAAGGTCAGCAGAAGGCCCAGCGCCAGCTTGAGTTTCCCTACGTCCCCGCGCAGCCGCCACAGCGGGCGGGGGATATCGTGCGAGCCGATCAAGGTATACATGGTCTGGCGGGTTTGCAGCGGCAGGGCGGCGTAGTGGTCCCAGAGCGTATTCCACAGCTCCTGGGTGGAAACCTGAACCTTCCAGCCGAGGACGTTTTGTCCCGACAGCCACTCCATCAAGGGATTAGCAAACCCCGCGTAGTGCATCGAGCCGTCGAGGGTGTGGGCCTGCAACTTTTCGGTGGTGTCGAAGCTCAGCTCGCCAAAGACCAGGGCCTCGGGGTTTTCTTCGCGGGAGTCGCGGTGGATCAGGCGTAGAATTTCGGCGTTGCCCCGGTCGGTGCCGCCCTCGCCGATCTGGTGGGCCACATCCAAGCGCCAGCCGTCGGCTCCTCGGCGCAGCCAGTGGCGCACCGGCGCGTGGGGGCCGTCAATCCAGCGCTCGCGGGTGAGGGGGTTGGAATAATCCAGTTTGGGCAGGGTCTTCACCCCGCAAAACGACGCGTAGGTGCCGTCGGCGTGGAAGGTGAACATCCCGGCCTCGGGGCTGCTCGAGTTGTTGAGCGCCTTCTGGAAATCGGGGTGGGTGTTGCCGATGTGGTTGAACACCCCGTCCAGCACGAGTTTTATCCCCCGCTCTCGGAGTGCCTTTACCATCGCATCAAAGGCCTCGTTGCCCCCCAAGTAGGGGTCGGCGTTGAGGTAATCCAGCCCGTCGTAGCGGTGGCTGGACCTCGAGGGCAGGATGGGGGTGAGATACAGCGCTTCTACGCCCAAGTCTTGCAGGTAGCCCAACGACTGGGTGATGCCCTCCAAGTCGCCCCCGTAGTGCTGGATGGCCCCGTCGCGCGGGTCTACGGGCTCATCCCAGGCCTTCTTTACGATGGGTTTGCCGTTATAGACCCATTCGCCGGATTTGGGGTCGTTGGCCGGATTGCCGTTCCTGAAGCGGTCGGGGAATATCTGGTAGAACACCGCCCCCACCGCCCAATCGGGGACGCTGGGCTGGGAGAGCAGGTGGAAAAAGCGGTCGTACCGCGGCAGCACACCGCTGGGGCCGCCGCTGGCGAGGTAAACCTTCTCTTGGGTCAGGTAAAAGCAGTAGCGCAGGGGAGAGGTGTAGGTGGGCACCGTGACCTCCAGCCCGCCTTCCACCGCCCGTAGCGGTCTGCGCACCACTTCACCGCCGTGCTCCAGGACCAGAAATCCGGCCTTGGCTGGGGTTCTTACCCGTAAGGTAACGTTCTCGCCGAGTTCGGGGGTCAGGGGGTCAACGCAGAAAGGCTCCCAATCGTGGTAGTGCATAGGATTGCTTAGAGTTTAGGGCTGAGGGTTTAGGGTCGAATGGCTTTACGTCTTAGGCTCGAGGGCCTTAATCAGCAGTGTAAGTTTAGCATTTAGGGTGAATGCCGGGTCGAAAATATTCTGGATGCCTTTGTGCTTGCTTGATTCCAACGACTTAGACAGATCGAGGGCACGGACCACTTCCAACAATGAGCCTCGGGCCTGGTAT
>PSMF01000091.1:0-13979 GCA_040290005.1 Meiothermus sp. | reverse complement strand
CCCGTGCTGGCACTAGGCCCGCTAGGGCCGGGCTTTGCCCGTGCTGGCGGGGGGCTGTGGCCCTGGGCGCGCAGGGGGCACTCACCTACCTCGAGAGTCTGTTTTTAGCTCATCGCTCATTGCTTGTTGCTCATTGCTTCTCCCACTCTCACGCCTTATTCACCGTCAGGGGCTAGATTTCGGTGAGTGGAAAGAATGCACGGCACCACCATTGTCGCAGTCCGTCGTGAAGGTGTCACCGCAATCGCAGGGGATGGGCAGGTCACCCTGGGGCAGACCATCATGAAGACTGGTGCAGTCAAAGTGCGGCGCTTGGAAGTCGCGGGCGGTATCCTGGTGGGGTTTGCCGGGGCCGTCGCCGACGCCCTAACCCTGCTCGAGAAATTCGAGGGAGCTTTGGGCGCTGCCAAGGGCAACCTACAACGCGCCGCCATCGAGACCGCCAAACTGTGGCGCACCGACCGCGTGCTGCGCAACCTCGAGGCCATGCTGGTCTTGGCCGACACGGAAAACCTGCTCCTGCTCTCGGGTAACGGCGAGGTTTTGAGCCCTGATGAGCCAGTGATATCGGTGGGCTCGGGCGGACCCTACGCCCTCAGCGCGGCCAAGGCGCTGCTGCGCTATTCGACCCTATCCGCACCCGAAATTGCCCAACAAGCCATCGTTATCGCCGGGGAAACAGACCTGTATACGAGCGGGAATCCGACCGTGTTAAGTGTGGGAGATAGGAGATGAATAGGGCTCAGGGTTCTGAGTTCCGAGTTTCGGGAAAAAAAGAAGGGCTAGAAGCCTTTGGCTATCGGCTATCGGCGCTTGGTTATCCGCCATTTTTGAAGTGGCGTTCAACGTTGGACCTTCGATGGTACTTTTATGGAACTAACCCCGGCTGAAATCGTTCGAGAACTCGACAAGCACATCGTCGGTCAGGCGGCGGCTAAACGTGCGGTGGCGGTGGCCCTGCGTAACCGTACCCGGCGTAAGCGGCTCCCGCCGGAGCTGGCCCGGGAAGTCACCCCCAAAAATATCCTGATGATCGGCCCCACCGGGGTCGGCAAAACCGAGATCGCCCGGCGTTTGGCGCGGCTGGCCGGAGCCCCCTTCCTCAAGGTCGAGGCCACCAAGTTTACCGAGGTGGGCTATGTGGGCCGCGACGTGGACTCCATCGTCCGTGACCTTGCCGAAGCCAGCTATCAGCTGGTGATGGGCGAGATGAAGAACAAGGTGGCTGAGCGGGCTCAGACCGCTGCCGAGGAAGAAGTAGCCTCGCTGCTGCGGGTCTCGGTCTTCGAGGTGCGCTCGGGCCGCCACGACGAGGCTAGCGTCGAGGTCGAGGTGGCCGAGGAAGCCAAGATGCCCTTTATGGGGATGATGGGTGGGAACGACCAGATGCAGGGTCTCACCGACATGCTCAAAGGGCTGATGCCCGCGAGGCGGGTGCGCCGCCGGATGCGGGTGCGCGAGGCGCTGGAGACCCTCAAAAACCAGGAGGCCGAACGCCTGGTGGATAAGGAGGAGGCTACGCAAGAAGCCCTGCGCAGGGCCCAGGAAGAAGGCATCGTCTTTATTGACGAGATGGACAAAGTAGCCCGTTCCTCCAAGGGAGGCAGCGGCCCCGATGTGAGCGGCGAGGGCGTGCAGCGCGACCTGCTACCGGTTGTCGAGGGCACGGTGGTCTCGACGAGGTTAGGCCCTGTCAGTACCGACCACGTTTTGTTCATCGCCGCCGGAGCTTTTCATGTCTCCAAACCCAGCGACCTGATCCCCGAGCTGCAAGGGCGCTTCCCCATCCGGGTCGAGCTTGAGTCCCTCGGTGTAGCCGAGTTCGAGCGCATCCTGCGCGAGCCGGAGAACTCGCTCATCAAGCAGTACAGTGCGCTCCTGGGCGCGGACGGCACCGAGACCCACTTTAGCCCCGAGGCGGTCCAGGCCGTAGCCCGTTATGCCTTCCAGGCCAACCAGGAGCTCGAGGACATCGGCGCCCGCCGCTTGGCGACGGTGTTGGAGCGGGTGCTCGAGGAGGTCTCTTTTCAGACCGAGCTGGGCCGGGTGGAGATTACTAAAGAGTATGTGGAAACGCGCTTAGCCGGGGTGTTAGCTTCTCACGACCTCTCGCGCTATATTCTTTGAGGCCACAAGGAGGCAGATGATGCATGTACGTTTTTTGGCTTCCCTCACTCCGGGCGGGAGAGTGAGTTTCCCGTCCTGGGCGAGGGGTTTAGCGTTATGGCTGGGGGTGTTTTTGTTGGCAGGGTTGGCCCAGGCGCAGACCCCGCCTGCTCCTTCTCCCACGCCCCAACCCGCACCTAAGGCCCAGCCCAAGCCGCTCGAGCTGTGCGCCGTCTTATTTGATGCCGGGCGCATGGAAGCGGCCCTCAAAGCCTGCGAGCGGGCTGTGCAGAACAACCCTACCACCGAGTCGCTGTATCTGCTGGCGCGAACCCAGGCCGAGCTCCAACTCTTTACCCCGGCAGTTGATAACCTGCGCCAGAGCATCAAGCTCAACGCCACCTTCGTGCAGTCCTACGTGGCCCTGGCCCAGATCTACACCAAGCAGTACCTGTTGGCCGATAACCGCGACAACGCCAGGGGGATGCTCGACCAAGCCCTCTCCACCCTCAAGGAAGCCGAGCGGGCTAACGCTAAGTACGCGCCGCTCTACGCCACCCGCGGCCTGGTCTACGCCTACCAGAACAAGTTTGACCTGGCGATTGACTCCTTAAATAAGTCCCTAGCCCTCAAGGACGACCCGCTGGTACGGGCCAGCATGGCCGATGTCTACTTGCGCCAGGGTAAGGTGGACGAGGCCCTCAAAAACTACGACGACGCGGTGAAGGCCTCGCCCAACAGCGCCTTGCTGCGGGTCAAGTATGGTTCCTTGCTGCTGGTGCGGGGGGATGTGGACGCGGCGGTCTCACACCTCGACCAAGCCGTGCAACTCTCGCCCGGCAACGCCGAGGCTTGGCTGCGCCGCGGCGATGCCTATTCCGAGAAAAAAGACTGGAAACAGGCTGGGGTCTCCTATGAGCAAACCGTGGCCCTGGCCCCGGTACGCTACCCCGATGCCTATATGGGTCTAGGGCAGGTCTTGCTCGAGCTGAAGGACTACCAGAAGGCCAAGTACAACTTCACCAAGGCGGTGGCTTTGGAGAAGGACAACGCCACCTACCGTTACTGGCTGGGCCACGCCAACGAGCTTTTAGGCGATAAAGTCGGGGCCAAGACCCAGTGTGATGAGGCCCTGCGCCTGAAGCCCGACTTCAAGGAAGCACAGGACTGCTCGAGCCGGAATAAGTAGGTCGAACGTCGAAAGTCAAACGTCCCCCGCTCGCCCAACGGCCTGCGGGGTTTTGCTTTTGCGCTCGGCGTTTATCGTTAGACGCTCGACCCTTTTTCCGGTATGGTATCGGCATGAACTGGCGGCTCGAGGCCTGGAACCCGGATTACGCCCTGCCGCAAGTGGGCTTCGAGGAGTCGCAGTTCGCCCCGGAGGTGGATACCGAAGTCGAGCCGGAGTGGGCTCCGATGGGCACTAAGGAATGCGAATGGCCGCTTCTGTACTTTGTAGACGGGCGGCAGCGGATTGACGCGGTGATCGCCAACGAGCAAGGTAAACGGGCCTTACTTGTCACTGTGGCCGCAGGTGCGCTCGTGCGTGACGACGGTGGGATTCGGCTCGCGGGCTCGCCCTGGATTCGCCGCTATGCGCTCCACACCGGCGGTTTCGAGGCGCAGATTCGCGTGAGGGAGAGCTTCGCCTACGAGCCTATAGAAACCTCGGCCAAAGACCTGCGCGACCTGGTGGGTAAGGTCAATGGGGTGATGCGGGGCCTCGAGGCCCAACTCGCGGGGACGCTCGAGGGCGGAATCGTGATCGTGGACGGTCCGATTTACCAGGGCGAGAACCCCATCCTGCGGCCTATGTTGGGCTACGCCAAGACCATGTGGCAGCGCTATCTCCCAGCCGAAAAGGAAGCGATTTTGATGCTCCTAGACCACAAATGCCGCACCCCCGTGTTCAAGATTCATAAGAGCGAGCGCCGCAAACTCGACCTCTATTCGTGGTACTTACGTCTGCCGATCAACCCGAGTGCGCCTTTCCACGCCGGGGCCGGGTTAATCCGCATGGAGACCCATGCCGCAACGGACCAAGAAGCCATAAGTTTGGCCGACCAGATGGCCTATTTGTTTTGCCACATGGCTTCTTCGCCGTCCAGGGACCCCCGCGCTCCGCAAAACCTCATCCCCATCGGCGGCTTGGAGGCTTGGTTGGGCCGCTACATGGGCCAGGGCGAGGTCATCCGGCGTAGAATCGTGCAGGAGCTATTCGCGTCATGAAGAACGTTAACCCTTTACCGTCAACTGTTTACCGCAACAGCTTGGTCTCAGCTCTCGAGTCGCAAGTCTCATGCCAAAACTTCGCCTTTGACGTGCAACCTGCAACCTGCGGCCTGCGACGGTTCTCGGCGGTGAACAGTGAACGGTTAACGGTCAACGCCTTCTTGTGGAGGGCACTGTGAAACAAGTCGGAATGGTGCTGGGGAGCCGCGAGGCGGGTGTACTGGATTTCTGGGTTGCTCTGGACAGCGAGAAAAATCAATATTTGCGCCTCGACGACGTGGTGTACGTGGAGTTTAAGCACCCCGACCCCGAGCGCGGCGACGCCAGCGGGAATGTGCGTTACTACGGGATGGTGGACCGGGTGGTCAAGCTCTACGAGGGTGCGCAGTTCGACACCGATGTATTCTTGGCCCAGCGCGAGCTGCTGCCGGTGAGCAAGTCCTACGCGGCGCACGTCCAGGTCACGCGATTAGTCCCCGAAGAGTATTTGCCGCCCGATCCCGGTTCGTGGGTGTATTTGGCGGAAGGGGAGAGCTTAGAGACCGCTCTCTACTACGATAAGATGACCTCTGACCTGATGGGCAAACGGGTCTCCAACGCCCTCCCGGTGGGCATCTTGAAGAACGGCGAGGCGGCCTACCTCAACTTCGAGTTCCTCAATGGCTTCAAGGGTGGGCACGTCAATATCTCCGGGATTTCGGGCGTGGCGGCTAAGACCAGCTACGCGACCTTTCTGCTGCACAGCATCTTCGCCTCGCCCGCCAACCGTGAGCGGGCCAACACCAAAGCCCTCGTCTTCAACGTCAAGGGCGAGGACCTGTTCTACCTCGACAAGCCCAACCTGCGCCTCCCCGACGAGGCACGGCGCGGCTACGAAAAGCTGGGCCTGCCAGTGCAGCCCTTCAAGAGCGTGCAGTTCGTGGCCCCACCGCGCAAAACCGAGGGCGACATCCTGCCCGACGTGAGCCGCCCGGATGCCAAAACCTATTTCTGGGACCTCGTGCAGTTCTGCCGCGAGGGACTGCTGCCTTTCCTCTTCACCGACCGGGGCGCGATGAGTAACCTCGGGTTCCTGATTGACGGCGTGACCGAACGTCTGCGCAAGCTGGTAGGCGAGGAGCGAACCGGTCAGAAAGGTCCCGGAATTCTCGTGGACGACTGGACCGATGAGCTTAGTGCTTCGGAGGCCGGGATCACCTTTGACGCGGTAGGGAAGATGCGCATCACCAGCTTCGCCCAACTGGTGCGCTACATCGAGTTCCAGTTGCTCGGCCCGGAAGGTTCCGAGGAGGACGAGAAGCGGCCCAAGGGTAACCCGCGCTGGGCCGCGCGGCAAGCGACGGGGACTTTAGAAGCCTTCGTCCGCCGTCTGTGGGCCGCCATCGGCAATGTCTCGCACCTCATCCGCGGCGACAAAATCGGCAATCCACCCGACCCGCTGAAGGCGCAGGCCCAGGTGAGCGTAGTGGACATCCACCAGCTTTCTGCGCAAGCTCAGATGTTCGTGGTGGGCGCGATTCTGCGCGAGGTGTTCGCCCGCAAGGAGGGAGGAAAATATCAAGGGCGGATATTCGTCGTGCTGGACGAGCTGAACAAATACGCTCCCAGCGAGGGGGAAAGCCCCATCAAGGATATCCTGCTCGACATCGCCGAGCGCGGGCGCAGCCTTGGAGTAATCCTGATCGGGGCGCAGCAGACCGCCTCCGAGGTCGAGCGCCGCATCGTCGCCAACGCCGCCATCCGTGTGGTGGGCCGCCTCGACGCTGCTGAGGCCGAGCGCCCGGAGTATCGTTATCTGCCAGCCTCTTTCCGCGAGCGGGCGATGATTTTGCCGCAGGGTACTATGATTCTGCATCAGCCGGAGTTACCGGTGCCGCTGCCCCTAACCTTTCCTTTCCCTGCCTGGGCAACCAAAAGCGAAGAGGTGAAGGAGGACAACTCCGCCGCCGCGCTGAGCGGGCTGATTGACTGAACCGACTTTTGGGGATTGAAGGGCTGCCACGGGGGACGGCCCCTACGCGATGAACGTCGAGGGAATCATAAATCTGTACGCTCGGGGCTATTTCCTAATGGATAACGGAGACGGGCTGGGCTGGTACCGGAGCCGCGTCCACGCGCTAATCCCTTTAGATTCCCGCTTTCACATTCCCAAAAGCCTGCGCCGAGCCCTGAACTCAGGGCGGTTCCAGAGCCGGATTAATGGGGATTTTGCGGGAACCCTCGAGGGCTGCTCCCACTCACACGGGGAGACCTGGATTTCCGAGGAGTTAAAGGGGATTTACCTCGAGCTCCACCGCGCTGGGTACGCTCATAGCTTCGAGACCTGGACCGACGGCGCACTCGCCGGGGGGATTCTAGGGATCGCCGTTGGGGGAGCCTTCATCGGGGAGAGCATGTTTTACCGCGTGCCGGAGGCATCCAAGGTGGCGATGGTGCGGCTGGTGGAGCATCTGCGGGGAAGAGGCTTTGGCCTCTTCGATGCCCAGATTCAAAACCCCCATTTACAGCGTTTTGGAGCCTATGAAACCCCCGAGCGGGATTTTCTGGGGCTTTTGAGGAAGGCCACAAGCAGGGCTGTATCCTTTGCTTAGGGGAGCCCCGTCCTCGCCTCTGGAAGCGCATGGCTCGAGCCCTGTAATTCTCGTCCCCGCCGCAAAGTCACGAACCGGCCCACTTGAATGTATCCGGGGTACTGATTGCTAGCACTATAAATAGTAAACTTGACAATACCACACTCATAGCCGATCCTATGCTCTGTGGCCCTGCACTTATCCATCCCACCGGCCCAAGCCCTACACTCTATTCATACGGTGAATACGAATGAGCGAATCTAAAAGCGACAAACCCACCAACACCCACCTTCCCCAGACCCTCCCGGTCTGCCCAGTGCGCGGCTCGGTGATCTACCCCGGCATGGTGATGCCCATTGACGCGGGCCGCCCGGTTTCGATCAAGGCCATTGACGCCGCGCTGGCCCAGGAACGGGTAATCCTGATCGTCAGTCAGCGCGATAAAGACGTGGAGGAGCCCACAGGGAGCGACCTCTACGACATCGGCACGGCCTGCAACGTGCTGCGGATGCGCAAGAACTCCGACGGCTCGGTGCAGATGCTGGTCCAAGCCTTTGCCCGCGTCCGCGTAGACCGCTACTTCAAGGAAGACGGCCATCTTTCGGCGGCTGTGACCCGCATCGAGGAGGTCGAGGGCAAGGCCACCGAACTCAAGGCGCTGTTTAGAGAGGTCAAGGAGCGGTTCGAGAACCTGCTCCGGGAGGGCAAATATCTCTCGCCCGAGGTCGCCCAGTTCGTGGTGAACTTGGAGGACCCCGCCCAGCTCGCCGACTACATCGCCTTCCACCTCGACTTCAAGCTCGAGGACAAACAGCGCATCTTAGAGACCGCCTCCGCCATCGAACGCCTCAAGCGCGTCGCCGTCCTGCTCGATGCTGAACTCGATTTGCTCGAGACCCAGCGCCGCATCCAGCAGCAGGTCAAAGACGAGGTGGACAAAAACCAGCGCGAGTTCTACCTCCGCGAGCAGATGAAGGCCATCCAGCGCGAGCTCAACGGCGAAGAGGGCGAGATGGAGGTCGAGGAATTCCGCGAGAAAATCGCCGCCCTCAAGCTCCCCGAGAACGTGCAGCCGGAGGTCGAGCGCGAACTCAACCGCTTCGCCCGGATGCACCCCGACAGCGCCGAGGCCAGCGTGGTGCGGACCTACCTCGACTGGATCGTGAGCCTGCCCTGGAATGAGCGCACCGAAGACCAGATTGACCTAAAATCTGCCAAGGAAATCCTCGAGGAAGACCACTACGGCCTTGAGAAGGTCAAGGACCGCGTGCTGGAGTACCTGGCGGTGCGCAAGCTCAAGCTCGAGCGCGTCAAAAAGGGCGAGGCGGCGGCGGAAGAGGTCGCCAAAGGCCCTATTCTCCTGTTCGTCGGGCCTCCGGGCGTGGGGAAGACCTCGATTGCCAAGGGCATCGCCAAGAGCTTAGGGCGCAAATATCACCGCATCAGCCTGGGCGGTGCGCGGGACGAGTCCGATATTCGCGGACACCGCCGTACCTACATCGGGGCACTTCCTGGACGGGTGATTCAAGGCTTGCGTCAGGCGGGTAGCAAGAACCCGGTGTTCCTCTTGGACGAGGTGGATAAGCTTGGTTCGGGGTATCAGGGCGACCCGGCGGCGGCCTTGCTCGAGCTGCTCGACCCCGCGCAGAACAAGGAATTCACCGACCACTATTTGGGCGTGCCCTTCGACATGAGCGAGGTGCTATTTATCTGCACCGCCAACTTCCCCGAGAACATTCCGGGGCCACTGATGGACCGGATGGAGCTTATCGAGTTCACCAGCTACATCGAGCAGGAGAAGCTCGAGATCGCCAAGCGCTACCTGCTGCCACGCCAGCTCGGCGAAAACGGCCTCAAGGAGAATCAGGTTGTCGTCACCGAAGCGGCGCTGACCCGGTTGATCACGCACTACACCCGCGAGGCGGGTGTGCGCAACCTCGAGCGCGAAATCGGTACGCTTCTCCGCAAGGCCGCGCGGAGCATCCTCGAGGACGGCAAGAAGCGCATTCGGATTACGGATAGCGAGCTCGAGAAGTACTTAGGCCCCGCCCGGCACACCCCCGAGAGCGAGGCACGCGAGCCGCAAGTCGGCGTGGCAACGGGGATGTTCTACACCCCGGTCGGCGGGGACATCATGTTCATCGAGACCTCGGTGATGCCCGGAAAGGGCCAGCTCATCCTCACCGGGCAGCTCGGCGAGGTGATGAAGGAATCGGCCAGGGCCGCACTTTCCTACGCCAAGAAGAACGCCGGACGCTTCGGGATTCCCCTAGAGCGCTTCGACAACTCCGACGTGCACATCCACGTCCCGGCGGGGGCCATCCCCAAGGAAGGCCCCTCGGCGGGCATCGCACTCACCACTTCGCTCGTCTCTGCGCTGGCGGAAATCCCCGTCCGCAACGATGTTTCCATGACCGGAGAGATTACCCTCACGGGCCGGGTTCTGCCCATCGGCGGGGTCAAGGAGAAGGTGCTCGGCGCACGCCGCGCGGGCATCCGTGAGGTGATTTTGCCCAAGCAGAACGAGCCCGACCTCAGCGACATC
This sequence comes from Meiothermus sp., assembly GCA_040290005.1. Taxonomy (GTDB): domain Bacteria; phylum Deinococcota; class Deinococci; order Deinococcales; family Thermaceae; genus Meiothermus. Next base: position 4,526 of record PSMF01000091.1, on the reverse strand, counting down.
CCAGCCTACCTCCGCCACAATCTGCGTTTCCACTTCGCCGAGAACCTCGACCAGGCGCTGGACTGGACGCTCGTCGGCGGGACCAAGGGCATGGGCGACAAATCGGCTGAGCCCGCTCGTAAACCGCGCCGCCCGAAGGTACAACCCGCTGCCAGGGCTTAAACCTCAAATCTTTCGTAGGGGCGAACCTCGTGTTCGCCCTTATTTTTGTGCTCGAGGCCGTCACTTCTATCAATAGGTTCGTTGTCATTCTGAGGAGCGCCGTTGGCGACGAAGAATCTGATGCTGTGTAAAGCACGATACGCGACGGGCTTCTCAGTGCATCAGATTCTTCGCCAACAACAGGCTCAGAATGACAACGGTTTTATGGCTTTGTGAACGACTGCCTACTGCCAAAAACATCAGGGTGACCGAGTTGTACAGGATCATTGTACAATATACTCATGCCGATTGAGACGACTTACAGCCAGGCTCGAGAAAAACTGGCTTCCCTGCTGGATAGAGTTACCGAAGACCTCGAGGTGGTCATCATCAACCGACGCGGCGGAAAGCCCGTCGCTATGATTGACGCGGGCGAGTACGAAAGCCTGATGGAGACGCTGCATTTGCTGCGCTCTCCAAAGAATGCGGAGCGGCTGCTGACGGCGTTAGAGCAGGCTAATCGCGGTGAAGGCGAGAAGCTGACGCTTGAAGAACTGCGCCGCGAGGTGCTGGGTGGCAAGTGAGTGGCAAGCGCTGTTCACGCCGGTTTTTCTCGAGGATTTGCGCGATTGGGTGAAGAACGACCGCAAAACCGCTTTGCGCGTTTTCAACTTAATTGAAGCCGTCTTGCGCGACCCGTTTGACGGCCTGGGAAAGCCCCAACCGCTCAAGCACCTCGGGTCAAACATCTGGTCGCGCCGGATCACCCAAGAGCACCGACTCGTGTATCAAGTTAGCGACGAGCAAATCAGTTTCCTGCAAGCCCGCTATCACTACTAGGCGGGGTTGAGGATTTTCTCGATTTTGTCCAGCGCTTCCTGCGGCAGGTCCACGCCGCCCGCACCCAAGCTCTCTTTGATTTGCTCAGGTTTGGTCGCCCCGGTGATCGCGCTGCTCACGCCCTTCTGCCGCAAGACCCAGGCCAAGGCCAGTTGGGTGCGCGACAGCTCGAGGCCATCCGCCACCTTCTTCAGCGCCTTGACTTTCTTCGCGTTCTCTTCGGTCATGTAGCGGCTGCCGAACTGCGGCAGGCGCTCGAAGCGGCTGCCCTTAGGCACGCCCTTGTCGTAACGCCCGGTGAGCATCCCTTGCGCGAGTGGGCTCCAGACCACCAGGCCCATCCCGGCCTTCTCGGTCTCGGGCAGGATTTCCCGCTCCACTCGGTCGCGGTAGAGCATTGAGTATTGCGGCTGCTCCACCACCGGCGGATGAAAGCGGTTGGCACGGGCGAAATTGACGGCCTCCACGATGCGGGCAGCGGGCCACTCGGAGGTGCCCCAGTAGAGAATCAAGCCCCGGTCAATCAGGCTCGACATGGTGGGGACCAGTTCTTCCATGCTCACCTCGGGGTCGTAGCGGTGGCAGAAATAAATGTCCACGTAGTCGGTGCCCATGCGCTTTAAACTTTTGCCGATGCTCTCCTGGATGTGCTTTCTCGATAGGCCCCGGTCGTTGGGGGCGTCAGACATCGGCCAGAACAGCTTGGTGCTCATCACCAGGGTGTGCCGGGGAAACTCCGAAAGTGCCTGGCTCATCAGCTCTTCACCCTGTCCCCTGGCGTACGCGTCGGCGTTGTCGAAGAAGTTGATGCCGCCCTCGTAGGCGATGCGGACGATTTCCCGGACTTTTTCTTCGTCTTTCACCGCGTCGCCATAAGTCGTCCAGGCCCCCATCGAGATTTCCGAGACCTTAATCCCCCACTGGCCTAATTTCCGGTATCGCATCGCCATAAGAACCTCCGTTCGCTAGCTTACGGCGGAGGTCAAGGAGCGTTTTGTGGCTTGGGTAGCAGCGGAAAAAGCCGATAAGGGATAAAGGATTGAGGATGAAGGCTAAAGGCTAGGTTCTGTGCCACACGAGGATTTTAGCTCTGAACTCTAGGTTCATTGGAGAATACGTCCCGGACGGCAATATCTAACGCGGAGTTTTGACCTCCAGCACGCGGGACGTATTAGGCCCACCTCGAGCCCCACTCGCGCATCGCCTCGAAGATCGGCCCGAGCGATTTTCCCTTGTCGGTGAGGGTGTACTCGACACGGGGGGGAACCTCGGGGTAGACAGTGCGGGTGAGGATTCCCTGTTCCTCCAGAATCCGCAGCCGCTCGGCCAGAGTCTTGGGGCTGATGCCGACGAGCACGCTTTTTAGTTCGCTCCAGCGCCGGGTTCCGGGCAGCAGCTCGCGCAGGATCAGCGAGGTCCAGCGGTTAGAGAGCACTTCCAGCGTGCGCTCGACGGCGCATTCGGGGCGGGTAAAGGGGACGGCTCCGTAGGGCATACCTCACTAAGTTACCATACGGTAACTACTTCCCAAAAGAAACTATTGTCTGCTAACCTCGAAAAAGGGCTTATGGTCCGGGAGGAGCGGATGAAAGTATTGATTCTGGGCGCGATGGGTTCACACGGCGGCCCGGTGGCGCATAGGGCTTGTCAGTCTACTTGGGATGACCGAACCAACAGGATGGCGACCCCGATGGAACGGGTGCTGAAGAAGTTCCCGGTGCAGCAGACGAGCCTCGAGGCCTGGATACGCTCGCACACGGTGGCCTTCGCGCCGGGGTTGGTCTCGAGGTGGTGAAGGCCGTTCCCGAGGAGATTTGTCCTGGGCCGAGGCGCCTAGAATCGCAGCGATGAAGCCAATTCTTGTCACCGGCGCGACCGGGAACGTGGGTGCGGAGATCGTGCGGCAGCTCTCGGGGGCGGGGGCACGGGTAAGGGCTGCCGTGCGCGGTGGCAGCAAGGCCAAGCTTCCCGAAGGGGTGGAAGTGGTTTTGCTCGACCTCCACCATCCCCAGACCTATAGGGCAGCCCTGGACGGCGCGGAGCGGATGTTTTTGCTCTGGCCGCCGGGGACCAACGCCCAGCGCGACGTATTTCCCTTCGTCGCGGCGGCGAAGGCGGCGGGGATAGAACAGGTGGTGTTTCTCTCGATCCTGGGGGCGCAGAAGCTGCGGATCGTTCCGCACCGCGCGGTAGAACGGCGTCTCGAGGCCTCCGGGATGGACTGGGTGTTCTTGCGCTCCAGTTACTTCATGCAAAACCTCGCCACCACCCACCGCGACGACATCCGCCTGCGCGGCGAAATCTTCATCCCAGCCGGAGCCGGTCGCACCAGCTTTGTGGACGTGCGGGACGTGGCGGCGGTGGGAGTCAAGGCGCTGCTCGAGGGCCACCGCAACCAAGCGTATGACCTCACCGGGGACATCGCCCTTAGCTACGGCGAGGCCGCAACCATCCTGAGCGAGGTGTTGGGGCGGCCCATCCGCTACACCAACCCCAACCCGCTGCACTTTCTGGGCGAAGAGCCCCGGCGCGGCTACCCCCTTGGCCTGACCCTGTTTATGCTCGCCGAGTACACCGCGGCCCGTTTCGGCCTGGCCGCCGGTATTACCCCGGTGGTGAGCGAGGTTCTGGGCCGCCCCCCGACTCCCTTTCGCCGTTTCGCCGAGGACTACAAGGGGGTTTGGCTGCCCGATTAAGGTTCGGGGTTACACCACACCAAACCTACAAGGAGGAACCGATGAAGATCAGCGTTTTTGGAGCCAGCGGGCGCACCGGCAAGCCCTTGGTCGAACAGGCTTTAGCCGCCGGTCACGAGGTCACGGCCTTCGTGCGCGACCCGGCCAAGCTCGGGTTGAGCCATGCCCGGCTGCAATTGGTAAAGGGAGACATCGGCGACGCAGCGGCGGTGGAAGCTGCGATTCGCGGTCAGGACGCGGTGCTGATTACCCTTGGCCCGACCAAGGGTGGGCGCAAAGACATCATGGAGGCGGGGGCCAAGGCCATCCTCCCGGCCATGCAAAAGCTCGGCGTGCGCCGTCTGGTCACGCTGACCGGGGCGGGCGTGGCGCAGCCGGGCGATGCCCCCAAGGCCTTTGACCGGGTGATGGGGGTGTTGCTACGGACCTTTGCCAAAGAGGTGCTCGAGGATTCCAAACGCCACGTCGAACTCGTTCGGCAATCCGGGCTCGACTGGACGGTTGTCCGCGTCCCCGTGCTGAGTGACGGCCCGCGCACCGGCAAATACCGGGTGGGGATGGTCGGCACGGACTCAGGAGCCCGCATCGCCAGGGCCGACGTGGCCGATTTCATGCTGAAGGCGGTGTCTGACCCCAGCTATATCGGCAAATCGCCGGTGGTGAGTTATTAGCGATGAGCGATGAGCCAGGGCGGTCGTATGTCCAACGTCATACGCTAAAGGCTAGAAACCCAGCTCACCTCTAGGGCGTTGAAATCACTGTGGCAAGAATCTTGTCCTAGACGTGAAGTGGTTTGGGCGTAAAGCGTAAGGCGTAAGACGTACGACCTAAGACGTACGACCTAAGACG